>JAVHOV010000001.1:0-6673 GCA_036170245.1 archaeon
GAATCATAAAAATTAAGCTTTGGATACAAACCAAATAGGATTTCTACAGAACCATCTCTTTAAAAAAGTATTAATACTAGAAAGAGAATATCTTCTCTGTATGAATATTGTTAAACAAACTGTTGCTGATATTAAATCACTTAAAATTCAAGGCGCAAGCAATGTTAGAAAAAAAGCTATTGAAGCCCTTTTAATTTCTTCGCAAAACAGCAAAGCAAAAACAGAAAAAGAATTTAGACACGAATTTTTGGACAACACAGATGCACTTTTTAAATCAAGACCAACAGAGCCCGAACTTAGGACTTCAATTAGAATTATAAAAAAATCAATTTCCCAAAAAGATTTGAAAATAAATGAAATGCAAAAAAGAATCAGGGAAAGCGTGCATAATTATGAACTTAACAGAAATAAAGCAATGGAAAAAATAGCTTTGTTTGGTTCTGAACTAATAAAGCCAAATTCAACCATTCTTACAATTTGTCACTCAAGCACGGTAGTAAAAATGCTAATTAAAGCAAAGAAAAAAATTTCAAAAGTTTATTGCTGTGAAAGTAGACCGCTTTACCAAGGAAGAATTACTGCATACGAACTTGCTGCAGCAGGACTTAATGTAACTTTAATTGTCGATAATGCTGCTTCAACCATTCTAAAAGAATGCGATTATTTCTTTTCAGGAGCAGATGCAATTTTAGCTGATGGAGACATAGTAAACAAAATTGGGACAAACCAAATCAGCGAACTGTGCAAAAAATATGAAGTAAAACACTATGTTGTTGCTTCAACCCATAAATTTGAACCTGAGACTTTCTTTGGAAAAGATGAAGTAATTGAACAGCGAGAAGAAGTTGAAGTAATTACAAAAAAGGATAAAAATTATTCTCCAAAAGTAAAAGTGCTTAACCCTGCTTTTGACAGAACTGATTCAAGCCAAATTGAGGGAATCATTTGTGAAATAGGAATCTTTGGCCCGCAGCAATTAACTGCAATGCTTTTTGAGAAAATTGAAATGCCTAAAAAAGAGAAGGAATTCCTTAAACTATAAAAATTGATTCATTATGAAAATAGGTATAAATTTTGAGATGAATTAACATGGCAATGAACATTGAACAAAAATTAGAACTTGTTACAAGAAACACTACTGAAATAATTACTCCTTCTGAACTAAAGGAACTTTTAGAAAAGAGAGAACACCCTACAATGTATATTGGAACTAGTGTTACGGGTAGACCCCACATTGGATACTTGGTTTGGGGAACAAAAGTTGCTGATTTCATGAAAGCTGGATTCAAAGCAAAAATACTTTTGGCGGATGTTCACGGTTCTCTTGATAACTGCCCTTGGGATTTGCTTGAAAAAAGATATGAATACTACCAATTAGTTATCAGAGGAATGCTAAAAAGCTGCGGAGCAGATTTAAATAATGTAGAATTTGTCAAGGGTTCAAGTTTTCAATTAAGCGAAAAATATATGTTTGATGTTTTGAAATTAAGTTCATTCACAACGGTTCATGATGCAACTAAAGCTGCTAGCGACGTAGTAAAAATGGGGGACAATCCAAAACTATCCGGATTAATCTATCCTCTCCTTCAGGCACTTGATGAAGAATACTTGAAAGTTGATGTGCAATATGGCGGGCTTGATCAGCGAAAAATACTTGTTTATGCAAGAGAAAATCTGCCAAAACTTGGATACAAATCAAGAGTTGAAGTAATGACTCCCCTTATTCCTGGGCTTTCACCAGGCGGAAAAATGTCTTCTTCAGATCCTAATTCAAAAATCGATTTGATTGAATCAACTGCTGATATTAAATCAAAATTGAATAAGGCTTTTTGCCCTGAAAAAGTTATTGAAGCAAACGGGGTAATGGCTTTCATCAAATATGTTGTAATGGTTCACAAAATGGATAAGAAAGAAACTTTTGATATAGTTCGGCCAGAAAAATTTGGAGGAAATATTTCTTTTTCAACTTACAATGAACTTGAAAAATATTACATTGAAGGGAAACTTCACCCAATGGATTTGAAAAATGCTCTTGCACTTGAAATTGACAAACTTCTTGCTCCAGTAAGAGAAGAATTTATAGGAAAAGAAAAACTAATTGATAGTGCTTATCCAAAAAAGTGAAAATAAAATCATTTTTTTCTTTAATACCACAAGTAATAAATACCACAAATTCTTTATTTTGGTGTTCAAGGTGATGAATTGTTTAATGATGTGTACTCGCAAGATTTGAAGGTTAGGGCGCTGCCAATTAATGCAGGAAAGCTTATTGCAATTTTAAATAAAAAGGATGCTGAAGAATTTGGAGTACTTGCTGGAGATAGAATTGAAATATTAAACAAAATCAATGAAAAAAAATGTGTTGCTGTTGTTGATATAACTACTCAAACTATTGAACATGGCCAAATCGGGTTATATGATGAAGGAATAAAAAGATTAGAAATTTTAAACGGAGCAAAAGTTAATGTTACGCCCACAGGGCAACTCAAGAGCCTTGATTTAATTAAAAAGAAAATGATGGGAGAAAAATTAACCCAAGATGAAATTATTACTGTTGTAAAAGATATTTCTGATGAACGATTAAGTGAAATTGAAGCAACTGCTTTTGTAAGTGCAATTTATATGAGAGGGCTTGATATTGATGAAACCATCTCAATGACTAAAGCTTTAATCAGCGATGGAAACAAAATGACGTTCAAAAAAGGAATTGTTGTTGATAAACACAGTGTTGGAGGAGTGAATGGAAGAGCAACTATGATTATTACTCCAATAGTTGCATCAACCGGATTATTAATGCCAAAAACTAGTTCAAGAAGTATTACTAGTGCTGCAGGAACTGCAGATTCAATGGAAGTGCTTGCAGATGTCTCATTAAGCATGGATAAAATAAAAAAGATTACTGAAAAAGTAGGGGCAGTAATTGCTTGGGGCGGAGCGGTTGACCTTGCACCGGCTGATGATAAGATAATTAAAATTGAATATCCTCTTTCACTTGACCCTGAAGGACAAGTAATTGCTTCGGTATTAGCAAAGAAAGCCAGTGTAGGAAGTAAATTTGTTGTAATTGATTTGCCTGTTGGAAAATATGTAAAAATCAAGGACAAAGAAATTGCTATTAGAATGGCAAAGAAATTTGTTCAGGTTGGAAAAGAAGTTGGAATGCAGGTTGAAGCAGTTATTACTAATGGTGACGAACCTAGCGGACTAGCTTTTGGACCAGCACTTGAAGCAAAATATGCGCTTGAAGTACTTGAAGGAAAAACATTTGATAATTTGGCTCAAAAAAGCTGCGAACTCGCAGGAGCACTATTTGAAATGGTTGGAAAAGCTGAACCTGGTTTAGGTTACAGTATGGCACTTGATATTTTACAATCAGGAAAAGCGTTAGATAAATTCAAGGAAATAATTAAAGCGCAAAACGGAAAAATCTTTCGAAGTGAAGATGTTCCAATGGCCCCTTATGTAAAAGAATTCAAAGCAGGAACTGACGGAGTAATAGAAGAAATTAACACTAAGCTTCTAACTAAAATTGCAAGAATTGCAGGAGCTCCCGCAAACAAAACTGCAGGATTAATGCTGCATAAATTAGTTGGAGAAAAAGTAAAAGAAGGAGATCCTTTGCTCACAATATATTCTGAAAACAAAGAGAAACTTGTAGCAGCAGAAACATTTGCTTACAAGAATATTCCATTCTCATTTAAGAGAATAATAATTCAAACTGTTAGAAGTGCATGAAAAAAAATAAAGAGAAGGATTGAACCAATAAAAATTTGATTTAATTTTTCTTTTTTAATTTTTTTAGAAAAATAGAATTATTTCTTTAACTTCAATTTTGCACTTTTTGCTTTCTTTTCACTTTTATTAATTTCTTTTTTTGAAGTCAAATGAACATATACTTTAAGCAATTCATTTGGCGCAAGCAAATAAACTTTTTTCTGAGCAAAGGGCATACTAGCAATACTTGCTTCAATTTCTTTTCCATCCCACTTTAAAGATTTAGATAAAAACCCTATTGACTGTCTGAGTGCTTTTTGTAAATCCTTGTTTTTGTGCCTGAACAATTCTTTAAGGAAAGTAAAATACTCACTTGAATTATTCTTTACATTAAAGTCAAGCAGTAATACTGAGCTCTGGCAATTTGGAGCAGGAAAGAAACTTTGTGGAGCAATATTATTTTCCAAAATCTCTGCTTTTGCATTCAAATTAACTAGAGCAGTTAGGGAGCCATATTCAGTGAATCCTTCAAACGCAATTACTTTATCCACAAATCCTCTATCAAGAACAAGAATTGCTTTTTCTATTCCGCGAGTAAGAGTTATTTTTGATAATAATGCTGAAGATATGTGATAAGGAGGAAGTGAAACAACTTTGTTTATTTTTAGTGCCTCTAAATCAGCTTCTAGTGCATCCCCTAAAACTAAATTTAATTCACCTTTACTTATTTCTTCGCTGAATAATTCCAAAAGAAGAGCGTGCATATTTTCATCCATTTCAATTGCAACTACTTTTGCCTCAACTTTCTTTGCCCTGTCAAGCATTATCCTAGTAAGAAATCCTGTTCCTGGACCAATCTCTAAAACAACATCCCCTTTTTTCAAGTGAGCCTGATTTACCAAGTATTGCAAAAGAGCTTCATTTATACAAAAGAATTGAGAAAGTTTTTTTTCAGGTCGGAAATGGTGCTTAATCATTAAATCTTGCAATTGATCAAAAAGAGTTGCTGCCATGTTTATCAAAACCAAATTAAATTAAAAATAATCTTTGAAGGAATTTTATTCCTTCAAAACAAAATCCTAAAAGAATTAATATCTTCTTGGAGCAAATCCTCTATTTTGAGGAGAAGAACCATATCTGTTAAATCTGTCTTCCCTAGGTTCTGCGGGAGGTCTAACAAACAAGTAGTGCTTGTCTTCAGGGCCTTCTAACTCTTCAACTATTCTTTTAACAATCATTTTCTGAGGGTCGCTTACTCCTTTTACTCTTAAAGGAATTTCTTCAAAAGATGCGAAAATTTTCTTTTCTCTTTCATCTAAAAGCGCAAGCATATTCTTTTTTCCTAAACCAGGCAATAATTCTAACTGGTGTCGGTACAAAGAAATTGCTCTTGAAGTATTAAAGAAAGTCAAGTACTTGTCTTTTTGTGATAGAACAATTTTTTCTATTACTTCTTCAAGTTCTGATAAAGAATTTGAAGTTAATTCTCGGTAAGCAATTCTTCCCTTAACTAAATCAACTTTTGGTCTGTCATTCTTTCCAACGTAAACTTCTTCACCAACAGCTAAATTCTGCCCCATTTTTGGAACAACTTCTAAAAGTGTAAAGAATTCTTTCCCAATTACTTGGGCTAAAGGTTCTGTTTTTGCGGCTGAAGACTTGCCTGTTGGCATATAGTCCAATACAAATCCATTTTCTTCTGCAGTCATACTTAATCGCCTCCAAACCTCAAAACTTATTCAATTGATTAATATAAAATAATTTGTTTAACTCCTTTTAAAACAATTCTATTTTGATAAAGAATAGAAAAGCTTCGAAAAATTAGAACTATTCGAGCTTTTCCTCAAACTTCTTTGTCAACTCAATTACACTTTTGAGTTCATCGTCAGTTGGAGTTATACCTTTTGGTAGCATTAATTGTAATTGTTCTACTCTTGTAGGAACAGTGTTTGCTATTTCATATCTTAACAATTCTAGGTCTTTTAAGAAATTAACTTCTTTTAGTGCTTCAAGCAAATCATTAGTCTGCTTTTCAGTTAGTTTAGAAAATTTTTCAACGTATTTGAAAGTCTGTTCTTGTTCGTAGTTAAGTTCCTTCTCTCCCTTTCGAGCTTTTAGAACCTCCTTAACTTCTTGTAAAGCAACAGGCTTCATTTCCAAAACTTTTGAATTCATAAATCTCACCAAAAAATCTTATTTTACTTTAATCTCTTCAAGTGAACTGCAGTAGTAACAACTGTTAATTTTTGGTTTCCCTGCATTACACTAACTTCGTAACCTTCGCCTCTTTTTGCGATAACATTACCAGTTAAACCATGGAAGCTCTTGTGAGGCAACCCTGGATGGTAACTTGAATCAATAACAACACAAACTTTATCTCCGATTTCAAAAGTTGTCATTATATCATTAACACTAACTTTTGGAGAAGTCTTCTTGAACTTACTTCGAGTTCGTCCTCTCTTACCTGGCTTTCTTGGATTTCCCTGAATCTTCATTACTAATCACCGATTAAAAAAACTTGTATAACATAAACTGACAAGCAAAGCTTTAAAAACGATTACCAAAGGGTCAAAAAAAAATTCTTTAATGATTTTATTAATACCTAAATCTTTTTTCATAATCTTTGTGAGTGAACCATTCAATCATTTTACCCTCAAATTGGGTTTTGCAAGCATTTCTTTTACTCCTTTTGGATCCCACACCCAAATAATTTGGTTATCCTTAATTATTATTTTACCCAATTCTTTAAGGTAATTTACAATAAAAGTAAGTGTTTGGTATTGAACTTGTTTTGGCAAAGATCTCCACAATTGATTTTTTGTAGGGTAATTTGAAGAATTTTGAATTGCTTCTTCAACCATCATAACAGTATCTAAACGAGGGTAGTGAAGAACTTTCACTTCTTTTTTTATTAAAACCATATTTAACTAATATTAATATACATATATAAATATATACA
>JAVHOV010000002.1:0-42237 GCA_036170245.1 archaeon
AAGTAGAGGGGCAACCCTCTATTTATGCCTGTTTATAAATCATTTCTACAGAGCCGCTCGTATTTAAAATTTTAAACTCCAAATAATTTTATTTTTAACACAAAATTTAACCTTTAAATTAAATTTCAAAATTTAGTGTTGTTTTTGCTTCATTCTTCTTACCTAATTGAAGTACAAAACTTGTTGACTCTTCAGGCACTCTAAATTGCAAAAAACCTTCTCCAGAGTAACCTTTGTCCATATTTGTTTCAAGTAGATAATTGTCTAAATTTATTAATTGATTATCAGCTAAAACAGAAAATTCTGAATCTGGGCTAAAGAA
This sequence comes from archaeon, assembly GCA_036170245.1. Lineage (GTDB taxonomy): Archaea > Iainarchaeota > Iainarchaeia > Iainarchaeales > JAAZKV01 > JAAZKV01. The sequence continues at coordinate 323 of JAVHOV010000002.1, forward strand.
TAATTGATTCATTTTATTAGTTACTTTGAATCTAACTAACAAAAATTCTTTTCCCCTAGGACATACTAACGGACCCTTCTCAGTTCCTTTTTCAGCCACAGTAAATTGAAAATCAACATTTCTATATTGTATTGATTTATTTATGTTAGTGGTCTTTGTCACTGCAGTCAGTCCTTTTTTTCCTGCACTTATACTAATTTGTTGTTTTGCAACAAGCTCTTCTTGCAATTTTTTCTCTTCAGAAGAATATTCATTATATTTTGCGCTAATCTTTTTTTCAAGTTCTTTAAACATTTTTTCTCTCAATTTTTTTGGAGCAAATTCATATTCTTTATCAAATTCTTTTCTCATTCTCTCTGATTCTTCTTTCATTCTGTCTTCTGCATTTCTTTGTTTATTCCAATATTCGCCAGCAAGATCCTTAAACCCAGTCATTGTCCTAGTAACTTTTTTATTTTGAGCAACTCTATCTTCTTCCCTTACTCTAGAATATGCTGGGAAATTAATTTCCCCAGCTTCTTGAGAATTAGACCCCTGTTTTATTTGATCTGAAATTATATAATCATAGATTTTTTTTGTCAAAGTTATTCTCTTGTCAGGATATTCAACAAGATTTGTAGCATATACTCCAGTAGGAGTTACCGTGATTTTTCCATGAGATATTTTTGAGTCCCCAATAGTTGCTTCTATTCCTAAGGAAGGGCAAATAACTTTTCCGTCAAACCAAAAAAGAGTTATATTATTGTCATTAAGTTCAATGCAAGCAGATATTTCTTTTTTCCTGCCAAATTCACCATTTAATGGTTTGAATTCTATTTTTGGAAAACTTGGAGCAATAATAATTTTTTTTGATAAATCACTTGCACTGCTCATTAATATTCTAAATAATCCCTTTACTAACTCAACCTTTGTTATTACTTGAACTGTCACATCTTCATTGCTTCGCTTAACTTCTTCTATTGAAAGTATTAACTCACTTTCAGGAAACATTACTATTTTAGTGTCCTCAACACCTTTTCCTTTAAATTCCCCTCCATCTTCAATTCCCCATATTACCCCTTTTTTAGTGATTAATCCATCACCAGTTCTTAATTTTGGATTTTCTTCACTATTTTTTCCTAAAAGAATTCTTGACCCATTTCTTACTAAATAAGCCTCTCCAGAGAACTTGTAAGGTACCAGTAATTCAGTTACAACCATTTTCAAACACATTCCACAAAAATAATCATATCTTAAATTTAAATTTCTTTTTTTCTTCAACTTTTTTCCCTATTTGAAATTCAAAATCTTTAGCATCTTGAGGAACCATAAACAAAACATATCCTTCAACATTTTTTCCAGGATCAATATTTGTCGGTATTGTATAATTTACTGGAACAAATTCAGTTCCTTCTACAATAATTTTGAATGATTCATCAGGTGAAAGAAAAGCGTCAGAAGTACTTTTGTTTGTTGCTCTAAGGTCCACTGTTAAAAATTCTTTCCCATTTTGGGCCACTCTTAATCCAAGTTCAGTTCCTTTTTGAGCAGTCATAATTTCAAAATCTATTTTCTGATAAGTATATTTTTCACTTATATTTGCAGATCCTGTTATTGCAGTAATTCCTTTCTGAGTAGCAGTACTCTTCAGTTGATTCATAAAATCTTCTCTTGCACTAAGTTTTTGTGTTTCAAATGCTATTGCAGCGCCTAAAGTAGGTTTTGATTTAACAGAATATTTTTCTTCTAGTTCCCCCTCTTTATTTTGAAGATCGCTAATAAGGGTTTCATAATTTTTTCCTGTTCGTTTGACAATAGTTTTTGAAATTATTTTGTCTTCTTCATTTAAAGCTGAATAATAAGGCAAGGGAGAAAATAATTTGTATACCTCACTCTCTGCTTGTTTAACCATTTGTTCAAGCATTTTTTTTCTTTTCTTGAATATTTCTTCGCAATCTTCCTCATCAATTGGAGTTTTTTCAAAAAATGCTTTTGTGGATTCAATTTGTTCTTTTGCCAGATTAATTAAAGATTCATCCCCAAGCTTTTGAGCATTCTTTAATTGTTCTTCTAGCCCCAGAAGCATTTCTTTTTTTGTGTCAGTTTTTTTCTTGTCCTTTGATTTTTGTAATTCTATAAGAGCTTTTTTTCCAGCAAAATAAGAAGAATATTGGGAAAGTAAAGTAAGTCTATTTCTTATTTCACTTACACGTTCATCAGGATTTTTTATATTATTAGAGCAATAAATTGAATTGTTCTTTAGAGTTATTTTTAAGTTTCCAGGAGCATTTATTCCCCCAGCAATAAGTTTTGTACTTTTATTCATTATTCTGTTTATTGTACTAAATATTACTATTGAACTATCTCTATTCAACTCCATTATTGCACTTGCTTGTTTAGATTTAGAATATTCTCCAAACAGAGGTTTAAATTCAAATTCAGGATACTTCAAAGGAATTACTAATTTGTCCTCTATTCTTCCTTGAGTTACTATTGAAAACATAAATACTCCTTGAACCAACTCTATTTTTGAAATTGATTGAGGTTTTGAGGATTTTATTGAAAGAATTACTTCACTATTTGGAAAAAGTGTTAAAGAAATTGCTTCCTTATCAGTCGAACCGTTTCCATAAATACCAAAAGCACATCCTTTTTCAGTTACTAATTTGTCGCCATCTTCAAGCACAATTTTTTCTTCTTTTCCAGAATACGTTTCAAAAGAAATTAATTTTATTTTACGCCCTCTTCTTTGTACAAAAGCAGAACCAACTACAGTATATTCAATATAATTATTTTCATTCATTTCAGGAGAACTTTTTGCCCCGCCACCCATTGCAGCAACAACATTTTCTTTTTCAATCATTCTTTTACCCTTAATAAAATTAATTTTTTCAAATTAAACTTTTTATTTAAGCGATTTTGAATCCTTCATGCAGTGGAGGATACTCTGGTAATTTTTCAAGTTTATTGAATGCCTCTAAAGTATTATCTCCTATCTTTTTTCTTACTAGTTTTGATTTTTCAGGCATTTCTTCAAGCATTTTCATTCTCATAGGATCATTCTTTAGAGCCATCATTTGCTTTTGCATTTCGCCAAAAAGCTCTTTTCCATTCCCTTTATAAAATTCTTTCATCTTTTTTTGTGCTTCAGCCATTTCTTTTAACTGCGCTTTAGTCATACCAGGCGAATTAGCAATTTTTGATAAATCCATTTGCCCAAAAGCAGTTAAGCTTTTTGTAAAATCGCTTGGATCAAATGATTTGAATTGCTCAATAGTTTTTTTGTCACTTTCTTCTGAGCCCATACTAATACCTGCTGCAATTGGGCTAAATGAAAATGAAGCTAGGGAAGATAATTCAGAAAATCTAGAATCAATATCTTCAAGCCCTTTTTTATAAATCCCATTTCTTGTAACAATTATCTCCTGCATATATGCTGGCTTTACTTCAATCTTTTTTCCAGTTCCTTTACATTTCAAGCTAACCGAACCAAGTTGAGAATTAAACACAGTATTTCCGTTAGGCATTACTTCAATTATAATTGGCTTTGCTTCCTGCCCAGAAATTATTTCTGCAGTAGGAGTAATTAGAGCTTCGGTTGTAGTTACATTAAATATTCCTTTTATGAGTTCAACTTTTGAAATTATTGAACCAATCAGGTTCACTTCATTAATTTTATCAATTTTGCTCCACTTTTCAACACTTATTTTAGCTTCGCTTTCAGGAAGTACTGTTAACTGAGTATTTTTGTCTTTATTATTTTCTTTTTTACTGCTGCTGATATTAATTGAAGAACACTTTCCCGTGGAAATTATGTCCCCATCTTCAAAAATTATTTTTGATTTAGCATAATCTTGCATAGAAATTTTTTTAAAATCAGGAAATTTGATTATTTTTCCTTTTCGTTTAATAAAAGCATTTTCCCCAATTATTCCCGCCAACATTATTTCTGATTCAATTTGTTCTTGCATCAAAATCCCTTTAAAAAATTATAATTTTATATTTATTGCTTTTACTTCCCCTTTTTTGCTTTTAAAATTGAGTTTTAATTTTTTTATATCTTCAGGAACAGAAAATACAATTGTACAAATCCCAGTTTTTTGAGGTTCAACCCCATTATCAATATGCGAATCAACTGGAACTATAGTTTCTTTTTCATATTGTATAGTTATCTCTTCTTCAGGAAACATATAAAACGGACTTTTTAATAAAATATTTTTCATCTCAAGACCAATTAAAAGAAATTTTTTCTTTTCTTGTTTTACCATAGTTTTGTACTCATCCTTTAGTTCTTTTGATTTAACTAAAAAATTTACCCCACTATATACAACCGACTCAGCCATTTTTTCTCAGTCTCCTAATCTTCAGTTCTATTGGACTTTTACCTGTATTAATACCTTTCATTCTTTTTTAGTTTCTCAACAAAACATAAAATTTAAATAGGGGTTAACCCCTCAACTAATCAAATGGGTATTTTTGACAATGTTATAAGTAAAGTTTCAAGTGACCTCCAGTATAGAGCAGGTTCCGAGATTTCTTCAGGAATAGAGAAAAAAGTCAAAGGCGGAATAGATAAGGTAACTGGAAAAAAACAATCTGATAACAAAAATTGTCCTAAATGCAAAAAACCTCTTACTAGCGAAGGATTAAAATTTTGTCCTGAGTGCGGTGAGAAACTTATCCTAACTTGTGAAACATGCAGTATTGAATACCCTATTGGAACAAAATTTTGCACTCAATGCGGAAAAGCATTAAAGAAATAATTGCATAATAATACATAATATTTTATTATAATATTACTACTAATTAACTTGTGAATTTCAAACTATATTTTTGTATAATTCTTTTAGTTTTATTTTCTATTTTATTAGGGTGCACTACTTTAAACTCAAGTCAAACTGACGCAGTAAATTTGAGTGACCTTGAAAACAAATGCATTAATCTTTGCAGAATTACTCTAGATAAAAATACTGACTTGACTAACGGGCCGTGTCTGGGTTTAATTGCAACTGACTGGGTCTGTGACGTTGCGCATAATCCAAGAACACAAACTGATAATTTAATTGAGAATAGATGTATTGCTTTTGCAAATGGAATTGCACACCACTTTATTGAAGTTGATGAAAGGTGCAAAGTAATTCAGACTAATTAAAATTATACCCCGACCGGGATTCGGACCCGGGTTACCGCCTTATTCCATTTCGCAAATAATCTGTCGAGTGTATGAACGCGAAGACAGGTTTTTCGCGAGCCTTTGAAAGGCTCTGAGAAGGCGGTGTGCTTGACCGCTGCACTATCGGGGCAATATGCCTAAAGAAATGCTTTGCAATTCTCAACTATGTGCTATAATTAATCTCTTCCCTGATTAGGTTTATATTGCTTGCTTGCATTCATTATTTGCATGAAAATAAAAGCTGTTTTAATAGATTTGGATGGTACTCTAATTGATTCTATCCCTTTGATTATGAAGAGTGATTTAGCCGCAATTAAGGAATTTGGTTTTAGCATTTCCCACCAGAAATTAAGGGAAGTAAGTAATTGGCACTCAAGGGACATCGCTTATTATTTAATGGATTCAAAGAAAACAAATTTTTGTTTAGAAGATTTTATTGCGTATAGAAGAAGTTATTTTGAGAAATTATTGAAGCAACATAAAGCAAATGGCTTGTGGTTTAAGGGTGCAAAGAATTTCTTAAAAGATTTGAGCGAAATTTTTCCTTTAGCTTTGGTCACCGGTTCTCGTCATCGTTTCATTAACCAAGTTTTTGATAAAAAAACCAAAAATTATTTCAAATCACTCATTACTAGTGATGAGGTTTTGCACAAAAAACCGGATATTGAACCTTTGAATATTGCAATTAGAAAATTGAGAGTAAAAAAGGAAGAAATTGTTTTTATTGGGGACTCAGTAATGGATGGTTTAATGTGCCAGAGGTTAGGAGTAAAGTTTATTGCAAAAATTGGCGGGATTAGTACTGAAAATCAGTTGAGAAAATTCAATCCAGTTTTTGTTGCTAAAGATTTTAGTGAGATTACTTCTTTTTTGGCTTTGATTTCAAAATAATCATTTTTTAATTAAGTTTTCATCAATTAGAGATAATTTTTCTTCTAAAAGAGAAAGATTGATTACAGTGTCTTTGCATCCATCTTTTACGAGCATCACTACTTGAGGAACTATTTTTACTTGTTTTGTTAATTCAAAAGCCATTATCGCTTCGTGAAAACAAGATACCCCTATAGCTGCTTTTGGTTTATATTTGTCAAGCATTTTTTTAACCATGCTTCCACCAGGAACCATAAATATTTGTGTATACCCTAATCCTTCGGCAAGTTTTACAGCTTTACTCACATCACATCCTCCACAGTGCTGGCAATGCAACCCTTCATCATCGCTAATTGCTTGGCAGGTTTTGGAGTTTCTTGAACAATGCGGCAGAAACAGTGCTCTTTCATTAAAAGGAATTTTTTTGAATTCTGGCTCATATACTGCGTTTCTAAGTTCTACGTGAGCAAATTGAATTAAAGCGTCGCTTAATCCCAAAGATTTTCCAATTGATTCAGCTGCACTTGCTGCATTGAAGTGTGCTCCAGCATCAACCGTTTTTCCTACAGCAGTTTTTATTTTTTGATAAATACTTTCAGCCATTACATAGAAAGAATAAAACAATTAATTAAAAAAGGAATTTACGAGCAGAAAAATTACTCTGTTTTAATTATTTTTACCCAGCCGTGGTTTGCGTTAACTTCAACCATCATCCCGTCTTTTAGAACTTTTGTAGCAATCTTTGTTCCAATAATGCAAGGTATTCCTAGTTCTCTTGAAACAATTGCAGCGTGACAAGTAATTCCACCTTCGTCAGTTACTATTGCACTAGCTTTTTTCATAGCAGGAATATAATCAGGTCGAGTCATTACTGCAACTAAAACCTCCCCTTGTTCTATTTTTGAAATTTCGGTTACACTCTTAAGTATTCTTACCTTTCCAATTGCTTTTCCTACTGAAGCAGTAAGTCCTCTAAAATCATCCACTTGTCCTAATTCTTTACTTCCTAGAACCCTCTCTTTTACTTTGTCAGCATCATTTCCAGCCAAAGCTTCCATTCCTGTTTTATCCCAATAATAAACTCCGTTTTGTTTTCTTGCAAGCATTTCTTCTTTTTTTAATTGCCCGTCAAAAACCATTTTTACTTCTCTTTGAGTAATGTATTTTAGCGAATCTAAACTAATTTTTGTTCTTTTAGAAATTTCATTAAGAAGTTTTGAAAGGTAATGCGTTGTTAAAAAAGAGGATCTTTTTCTTTCATCCTGCCAATAAGTAAAGTCCTCAGATATTTCAATCAATCCCATAATTTCCTGATTTATTTTCATTATTTTCATTAATTTTTCTTTTTTGCTTTTATTTTCTTTGGGAGTGTTTGATAACCTCTTTATTTCAAGAGCAATATTCAGTTTTGAATTAAGTATTTTCTTTAATTCTTCAATAAAATAATCATTTCCCAAAATATTATCATCAACGTAGTTGTTTCTTGTCCAGTAATACTTTTTTTGGTGTTTTGAAATTAACTTACCCTCTTTTGTTCCTTTTATTTTTTTATCTATTTCATAAGCAGTGAGTTTTTCAAATAGATTAGCAGATTTTGTTTTCTTTATTTTTAAAGCGAGTTTTAATAGTTCTACTTCTGCTTGATTAATGAATGATAAATGAATCGGAGCAGTGAGTATTGAGAAAGCTTCAGTGAAACGCATTTTGTCTTTTACACTTGATAATTCAAAAACTTCCTTTATTTTTCCTGCAATAAGTTCATCAGACCCTAGTGCAAATCCGTCAATAATTGAACTTGAACTTCCTCTGTTTAAAATTGCTCTAAAGCACTTATCATGATAATCTAAAAAACTTTCATTAGTTAGTTTTGTCAAATCTTTTTTTTCAAGCTCTTTACACATTTTTTCATATTGCGCTTCATCTTTTGCCCAAAGCTTCATTAATTTCTTTCCATAACTTTTATCTTTTTTCAAATTAGTAAGAACAGTTTGAGTTACTTTGTTCATATCCTCGTGCAGTATGTACCAATCAGCTTTTCCATTTTCAAGAAAGCAATAATGTACAGAAAAATCAAGTCCTTGCTTTCTTTCTTGATGAACTATTATCTCAGCTTCTCCGACCCAATGCATAAAGTAAGGAGCCCCATCAAACCTTTGGTGGTACCATTCTTTACCAGTCCATTTTGAAAGGTTATGCATTAAGTGTCCTTTAATGTACTGCATTTTTTCTTCCATTCATACCCACCAACACTTATTTTTTACTCTTAATAATACTGCACCAACCCAACTAATTAAATATGTGTAGTATTATATATTACTACATGGATATACAAATAGAAAAAGTACTCACCGAAATCGGTTTTTCTAACGGCGAAGTAAAAACTTACATCGCACTCCTTGACCTAAAAGAAGCAGGGGCAAGTGAAATATCAAAGAAATCAGGGATTCACAGAGTCAACATTTATGATATTTTAAAGAAATTAGAAGAGAAAGGGTTAGTTAGTGAAATAATAAAAGATTCAAAGAAAATTTATCTCCCATCAAACCCTGATCATTTGGTTGAAGTAATTAATCAAAAAAAAGAATCACTCCTTGAAGTTCTCCCTTTAATTAAAAAGAAATTAACTGATTCAAAAAAAGAACAACAAGTATTTTACTTAACAGGAGTGCAAGGAATTTTACAATCATATTACATGATGCTAGCAGAAGGAGAAGAAGTTTTGGGCTTAGGTGGCTCAGGTTACACAAGAAAGCTCTTAGGATACAAGCACGATTTGTGGAACAAGGTTCGCTTGGAAAGAAAAATAAAAATGAGGACAATCTACTATGAATTCACCCGAAACGATAAAGAAAAATCTTGGGTTGATAAGACAGTTCAAATAAGGTATTTGCCAAATGAAAAACAAACTAAATGCATGATTGACATTTGCGGAGATTTGGTTGTGAATTTAATTCCAATTGAAAACAATGTTCAAGTAGTTGTAATAAAAAATTTGGAACTAGCACAAACCTACAAAATGTTCTTTGATACTATTTGGGGCACGGCTAAAAAATAAGTGCCACTGGGCGGACTCGCACCGCCGACCTCCTGATTATGAGTCAGGCGATCTAACTGCTGATCTACAGTGGCTGAGCCTTGTTAAGGTTCGCGAAAGAATTTATCATTTGCGTTAGCAAATGATAGAAAACTAACTCAAACCGGCTCTAAATAAAACCCCCTTGAAAAGGTTTTAATACTTGCTTTTTAGAGTTTTTCAAGGTAATATACCCAAACTGGGTTTTTGCTTTTTTTATTTTTCTCATCAAATTGCAGTATTTTGAATCCTTCAAAGTGAATTTCCTCTAAGTAGGAATGTGAGCCTATATCAGTTGTAAAGAGAAGTCTTCCTCCTTTTTTGAGTAGTGCTCTGCAATCTTGGACTGTTTTTGCTAAGTCTTTTGAGTGGGAGATTCCAAGGTTTGAGTGAATAAAATTGAATGATTCTGGTTTGAATGCTTTTAATAGATTTTGAGCGTGAATGAGTCTCCAATCCACTCCCACTTTTTTATCCCATGAAGGAACTCTTTTCAGTCCAGTTGCAGTTATTGCAATTCTTCCACCAAATTGTTTTGCCAAATCTTTTGCACAATTCCCTGCCCCGCACCCTACTTCAAGGAGTCTATATGAAGGATTTTTTTGCAGGTGTCTGGTTACTTCCTTTGTTAGATTCATTCCGTAGTATCTGTTTACTTCACTTAAACCCGCGCTGAATGATAATCCCCAATTGTGCTGTCCGGGCCCTTCTTGTAATACTTTTGCCCCAACTAAATCCTTTACTCTTGAGTGTTTTAGTTCTAAAGCCAAAACTTTTCTTGCAGAAGCTCCTTTTTCTTTGAATTTTCGGACTGAGTTTTCACGAGCTTTTTGTATTGAAGCATAAGGCGTTACCAAATAGTTCCCTCCTTAAATTACATGTCAGGATTATTCATTCTGCTTTTTACAATTAGTTGTGTTCCGTGCAGAATTACTCTATCAGCGTATCCCATAAATAAACTAGTTTCAAGTACCCCTGGGATTTTTTTCACTTGGTACTCCAAGTCATCCAAATCATACACTTCATCTGGTTTAATATCAACAAAATAGTGCCCTGTTTCGCTTAGCACTGGTTTTTCATTTAATTTTCTTAAAGAAACATCCCCAAGGTTCATTAACTGGGTAATTGTTTTATTTACTGCAAATGTACTTACTTCTGCAGAAATAGGCCAGTTTAATCTTGAAACAAAGTTTTTTTCTTCGCATATTACAATCATTTCAGCTGTATCAAGTGCAATCATTTTATCCCTGATTAGTGAAGTTGTTTCATTTGAAATGTAATTAAAATCCTCATCCACTTGATCTACAAAGTCAAAAGCCAAATCAACATCTGCTTCATCCAAGGAAATTAAAGGAATTTTTAATTGAGAACAAAGAATTGACATTATGTGGGATGTTGGAACAACTTTTATTCTAACACTAGAATTTATTGAATACAAAGCCAATTTCTTCAAAAAAGCTTCATTAGTCGGCCCTGTCCCAAAAGATACTACTGAATCCTGTTTTATATATTTCTCAAGCAGCGCTTCTATTCGTTCATCAGTAATCATATTAATGAATTCAACAACTTCCTTGAATAAAAATCTAACTTTGTAAAAAAATTAGTCTTTTCTCCAATTAACTTTTACATCATCAGTACGCTGTTTTGGAAATATACTAGATTTATTCAAGGATGTTTTATAACCATTAGAATACATCAACAAACCGAGCCAACCTATTTGGGCGCCATTGTCAACCATTACAGAATTAGGAGGAACAAATAAAGTTGCATTTCTCTCTTCACACATTTTTTTCACCATTTGCTGTAATGCAAGAGAACAACCAACTCCACCACCCAAAACTACTTCGCTTTTTTCAGTGTGAGCCAGAGCCCTTTCAGTTACTTCAGTTAGCATTGCAAATGCATTATGAAGTGCAGAGTAAACCAAATCTTCTTGTTTTATTTTTCCTGCTTTGACTTGAGGAATTTTATTTGTTGCAGCAGTAAGTAATCCTGAGAAAGCAAGATCCATTCCCTTTACAGTATAAGGGAGGTCAATTAACTCTCGTGGTGAAGCCGTTGCTTCACTACGCCCCGCAAAAGCAGATGCTTTTGCAAGGGTTCCCTTAAAATACATTTTATCAAGCGCAGGCCCAGCAGGAAATCCTAAATCAAGCTCTCTACCAAAAGTGTCCAAGAAATTGCCAATTCCTGTATCAAGTGTTTCTCCAAATACCCTATAATAAGAATTTTCGTAGCAAATGATTTGTGTATTTGCTCCGCTCGCATAAAGCATTATTGGATCAGTTGCATTACACAATTTTCTTCCGATTTCAATGTGCGCTACGCAATGGTTTACCCCAATTAAGGGAACATTTGCCTTGAGTGCAACTTGTCTTGCAGTAACCGCCCCAACTCTTAAAGCATTTCCTATCCCAGGACCTTGGGAAAAACTGACTAAATCGATTTCACTCAAATCTACTTTAGCTTTTTTGAGTGCAGATTTAATAACAATTGGAGAACAAGTGTAGTGATGTTCAGCTAGTTCTCGGGGAATCATTCCTCCAGTTGTAGTAGTATAAGAATCTTTTTCATTTGAAAGAATTTTACACTTTGACTTTTTGTAATCCTTCTTATCAATATCACTCTCAACTATACTTGCACCAAATGTGTGCGCAGTTGATTCAATTCCAAGCGTTATCATTTTTATTCACCAAAATCATCCAACCAAAAGATATAATGCAATTGCAAACAAATTATAGAACAAGTGCCCTAAATAATTCTGAACTATTGATTTGTTCTGTTTGAACCAGTAAGCAAGTAATAGCCCTAATGCAAATGCTCCAATCATTTCTGCGATTGAATAATACCCAACGTGTGCCAAACCAAAAAGTAGTGAAGAAGGAATTATTCCTACGTGGTTTACCAAAAATGCTCGAAAGAAGAATTCTTCAAAGAAAACCAAAACTGCCATTACTACAACATACAATAAAGCGTTCTCCATGTTGAGTGCAATTACTTCGCTTACTTTATCCAAATCATTTAACCCTAACAAAGTCAGAATAAATGAAAGCAAAACAAATGAAATCATTAATGCTAAAAATAATTTTGCTGAACCGATTAGTTCTTTTTTTGCATCAAAAGAAAATGGAACTAATTCATTTTGTATTTTTTTCCAATTAAGTTTTTTGATAATCCTCAGCCAAAAGAGAGGGAATATTATCATGAAAAAGAATAGCACAATATCTTCAATCATAATAACAAGATAAATTACTTCTTTAGTTTAAATAACTTATGAAAAATTAAAAACTGATTAAAATTAGATTAAAAAAATAGAATAAAGAAAAAGAACTTTAGTTCTTCTTCTCCATATACCCGCATTTTCCGCATGAATAACGGTCTTTGTGTGATGCCATGAATACTCCAGGACCGCACTTAGGGCAGAATTTAGTCTTTCTCTTTAATACTCCGCTTGAAACATCATATTGCTCTGATTTCAATTGTTTTTCTTTTTCTTTTTCAGCCATTTTTATTCACCCTTAAATTTACTTCTTAAAATTTGCAGGAGGAGCGTTTTCGCTAGACTCTGCTTTCTTCTCTTTTCCAAAGTTTCTTGTTATAACAAATTCAGCTTCTGTTTTTCTTAAATCTGCTTCGCTAGCATAAGTTCTGAAATGTATTAATGCGTGAGGAGAACCGAACTTTGTTTCAACTTTTTGTATTGCTATTGTTTCAACAGGAGTGTTTAGTACTGCTGATAGTTTTGCTCTTATATCAACTTTTGAAGGAATTGTTTTTTCCTCAATTTCAGCAACTGCTTCTGTTCTGTTTAATAGTTCGTTCTTTTTCTTACTTAATATTTTCAAATCCATTCTCATTCACCTGCTAAATTTTACCTGCTTAATCTCAAAGCAAACTTTCCTCTTCTTGTGATACCCATTTTCTTTGCTATATCAGATTGTTCGGGGTTCATTATTATTACATATCCTCTCCAGAATGTTGTGAATGTTTTTTCATTACAGTTAGGGCAAACGTCCCCTTCTTCTACAACGTATCTGCAATTTCTACAAGCTTTTTCTTTTAGCACCATTTTACAAACACCCTCAAGAAATTTAATCTTTACTTTCCCCTTTATTCATTTCTTTTTTAGCCATTTTTTCTTCTTTAGTCTTAGTCTTTGCTTTTGGCCCTTTTTCGTCAATTCTTCCCCAGTCAGCTTTTCCTAAGAAAGGTTGTCTCATAGTTAATCCAATCTTTGAAGATGAAGTATCTCCTCTTAGAGAGATTGTAACTATTCTAGCTAACACATTATCTTCAGGAACTAATTTCTTATCAGTTTTCTTTCCCAAGAATCCTGGTAACTTTGAATCGTAATTAATATAGTCATCCATGATTTGACTTACGTGGATTAATCCTTCAATTGGCCCAATTCTAACAAATGCACCAAATTCAGTTACTTCAGTTATTGTTCCTCTTACAACTTCTTGTACATTTGGTTTATAGGTAAGCATTTCTATTTCTGTTTCGTAGTAAGCTGAACCGTCTCCTGGGATAACGTGTCCTACTCCAACTTTTCCAATTCCAGTAACTGCAATTATTACTCCGTATTCGTCTCCAATTCTTCCTTCGTAATCTTCTCTGCAAATATCTAAGAGTGAGTCCTTAATGTTAGTTCCCAACTTTCTTGGCTGTACTCTTACTTTATCCATTATTTTTGTTTTGTAAAACATTTGCTCACCTTCAAAATAAATAAAATTAATTTTTCCCGAGCCTTTACACTAAGGCAGGATTAATTAAATACTTCAACGCCAAGTTTAAAAACCATTCCCTTTTGAAGAAAAAAAACTTTATTCTTCTTCTATTCCTCAAGTATATCGCTTGTATCAATATATGTTAAACTGCGTATAAACACTGTTTTTCCGCCTTTTTGATGCACTCTTCTGCGTAGTTCCTTATCGTTTGTCGCAATAACATACTCTTTGCTTAACTTAAGTATCTCGTCATCCACAGAGCTCATTAAACTTTCAATTACCCTTACATTATTGAGTTCTAATATTTTGTTTACAAGTCCAACTTCTTTGTTTATCTTTTTGTCACTTTTGCCTAAACCCTGAAGTTCAATTAAAACACGGGAAAGAGTATAAAATTCAACAGGAAGTTTTCCTTTTAATTGTTCAAGTCCGAAAATTTTGTTTCTCACCATAGTGAGCAGAAAATTAGTATCTAAAAGAATTTTTATTTTCTCAGCCAAATAATCACTCTTTTTTCAAATAAAATTTAATTATTTTTTGAAAAAATTAAATTATTTCTCCGTATGCAACAAGTCTCCACTGACCGTTGATGTTTTTACTTAGAGCAACTTTTTCTCCTTTCTCTGAAATTGATTCATTTTTCAAATTAATAGTAATTGTTTTGGAATCAACTTTTGTAACAAATCCAACTGTAGTATTTGTTCCAATTGTTACAACTAGTGGTTCAGTTACTTTTATTATTGTTTTTTGTGACAAAATATCTGCAGCTTCATTACGCTTAGCAATAACATTTGTTTTTGCTTGGTCTTTTGTATTTTGCTCAAGCATTCTTTCAAACATTGTATAATTTAATTTTAATTCTTTTACTGGAGAAGGAATAGTTCCCTGTTTTGCAGCAATTTGTCCTCGCAGTTGATCGTTTTGTGCAACACTTGGGTCAAGGTCAGTTCCAAGAGCAATTAACCCACCAGGGAATGCTTCAGTTACTAATCCATTTGAAGTAGAAATACTCATTACTTTGAATAGCGTTTTTTCTTTTAATCCAGGATTCAATTCAATCGTGTCCCCGATTTTTACTGCACCTTGCGTTATACTTCCGCCAATTACCGCACCCTTCAAATCTTTTGGAAGAGTTCCTGGCTTATTAATATCAAAACTTCTTGCAATAAACATCTTCAAGGGTTTTGTTGTATCAAAGTGAGGAGTTGGAATGTGTGTTTCTATTGCTTCAATCAGCGAATCAATATTTACATCAAATGTTGCAGCTGTTGGAATTATTGGTGCATCAGTGTATCCGTATGAATCCAAAAAGTTTCGTATTGCTTTGTAATTAACCATTGCTTGTTCTTTTGAAATTAAATCAATTTTGTTTTGTGCTACTACTACTTTATTTACGCCGGCAAATTTTAGTGCCATTAAGTGTTCAATAGTTCGTGGTTGAGGGCATGGCTCGTTTGCAGCAATTACTAGAACCGCTCCGTTCATTAATGCAGCTCCGCTTAACATTGTAGTCATTAGTGTTTCGTGCCCAGGCGCGTCAACAAAACTTACATTTCTCTTTGAAATTATTTCTGCTTTTTGTCCTTGGTATTCAGATTTATTAGAATAAACTATTCCGTTTGCTGTTTTTAATTTATAAAAAGTTACATCAGCATAACCTAGTCTAATTGAAATTCCTCTCTTCATTTCTTCACTATGGGTATCACACCATTTTCCGCTAATTGCACGAGTAAGAGAAGTTTTACCATGATCAACGTGTCCAATCATTCCGATATTTACTTCAGATTGGTGGATTAAATTTTCTTTTGGAGTTTTTGCTTCATGAGTAGTTTCTTTTTTATGCTCTTTATGTTCATGTTCATGAACAGCTTCTTTTACTTCCTGAACCACTTCTTTTTTGTGCACATGGCTTTCCACATGAACTTCTTTTGCTTCTGGGGAAGAAGAAGGCAAAATTTCTTTTGCCTCTTTCAATTTTTTAGCCCTTGGCTTTTTTTCTTTTAGTGGAATTGCTTTAGTGGCTACTTTATCATCAACGTTAATTTCTTCCGTTGCTTTTTTCTTAGCCACCATCAAAATCCACCTTTTTACAACACTAAATTATTTTAGTGCTTTGCTTTTTTTACTCCGCTTCCAAGTTCAGCGCTTCCTGCAACTTCAAGACTTTTCTTGATTAATCTTTCTTTTGCACTCAATGCGTCGTCTCCTTCAGCTACTTTCTTTGCTAGAACTACAGCTACATCTACTGCTGTGCCTGCTTTTGTAATTACAACATTTAATTGAGAAATGTCTTTGCTTACAGTATTTCCTCTTACAGAAATTCTTTTTCTTTCTCCTTTCTTTTTAGCTTTGAATCCAGCTGCGTCAGAAGTTAATATTCTTCTTCTTGCAGGACCAACTATAGACTGGTTCATTGGGAATCCGTCTTTATCGCTTCCGCCGGTTATTTTTGCTTCGTAACCAGGTAGACCTATTTCGTCTAACTTTATGATTTCTCCCATTTTCTTTCCTACGAACAATTCCTGTTCTGGGCTAGCCATGTATGCTTTCCCTGTTTTTTGATCGCTCACCACTACTTTCATTATTTCTCCCCCTTGATAAATGTGATACGTATTAACAAATTTAGTCATTCGCAACGCTTTTATTCCTCTTCTTCAGGCATTTTTTGCTTGCTCTTGATTAAATTAAGCATTTCTTTCTCATCTTCGCTTAAGTCTGACAAATATTTTGCAATACTTGCATAGTGTGTTATTGGAATGCAAGAATACAATTTGTCTCCTTCAAATAAATTTCTTCCGACGTTCGCCCCTTCAATTGATACTGCAACTTCTTCTCCTCTTTTTGCTTCTTTAACACTTTTTCCTTCCGACTGGATTCCTTCAATTTTTCCTATTTGTTCTCCATCTTTGTTCATTACTTTCCAGCCTTCTTTTAATTTTCCTACATTTATTCTTACTCCAACAATTGCTGGTTTAGTGTTTCTAAATACTTTTCCTCGTATTAATTCAAATTCAACTGGGAACACTAAGCAAGCCACTTCATTTTGTTTTTCAAGTTTCTTTTTCTCTTCTACCCAAGATTTATAATTTTCAATTAAATGGTAAATTACACGCTCATTAAATATTTTTATTCCTCGCTTGTCAGCTTCAGCTTGTGCATCCGAATCAACTAAAACATTAAATCCTAAAACTACTCCTAATAAAGGATTTTCTGCATTGAGCGAAGCAGCTTCCATTACATCTTTTCTTGTAATATTTCCTATTTCTGCTTTTCTTAAATTATAACCCTCTTTCTTTAGCAAGTTCATCATTGCTTCAAGTGACCCAATTGCATCAGCTTTGAATACTAACCCACTGATATCTGAAACAAAGGAATGTTCTTTTAATTCTGTTTTTAATTCTTCAACTTCTTCTCCAGTTCGAACTTGTGTAAGAGTAGAACCTGCTAAAACATCATCCAAGTTTGGTGCAGAGATTTTTACTCCGCATGCAGCTGAAACACTTTTTACTGAAGTAAATCTTTCTTTCGTTGCCCTAATTTCTTGCATTGGTTTTGGTTGCAAGAGTGCTCTTATTTTTGTTCTAATTACCCCGTTTTTTCCTAACACTGCAATTTCATCATTAACGTTTAAAGTTCCTTGGTAAAGTAAAACATCAATTGTTTTTCCTAGCCCCTTTTCTTCTTTTGATTCAAGCACCGCAGCTTTTGCTGTTTCTTCTATACTGATTTCAAGTTTCTTTTCTAAATATTTTTGTGATAAACCTGCCAAAAGTGTAATTAATTCAGCAAGTCCTTCTCGAGTGTGAGCGGAGCAAGGAACCATTGGTATTTGTTTTCCAAAAGCACATCTGTCATATCTTTCCCCTTCAAATCCGTACTTGTAAAGTTCTCCGACAATAGTGTATAATTTTTCATCAAAAAGTTGCTGACTTCTTGCGTCCTGATTTTTTATGTTATCAATAAAATTTCCTTCTTTTGAAGAGTAAAAAGGAAGTAAATCAATTTTTGTCAAAGCAATTACAAACGGAACCTTGTAAGCTCTTAGTATTTCAATTGCTTCCACTGTTTGTGGTTGAATTCCTTGTGTGATATCAATTACCAAAATTGCAAGGTCTGCAATTCCTCCCCCTCTTTTTCTAAGGTTAGTAAATGCTTCATGCCCAGGAGTATCAATAAATAATAACCCAGGTATAGTTAAATTAAATCCAAATTTTTTGATCAATGGCCCAGCAACAGTTTGAATTGCGTCAATTGGAACTTCAGTTGCACCAATGTGCTGGGTGATTGCCCCAGCTTCTTTTGAAGCAACTCTAGTATTTCTAATTGCATCAAGTAGCGAAGTTTTACCATGGTCAACGTGACCTAAAACTGTAATTATTGGTTGACGTATCATATACATTCACTTTTCTATTTTTTTTATTTTTATTTCCTAATTGCTTCAAGTGCAATTTCTTTCACACTTTTGTGCAAAAAATCTTTGTGATTTTTTCCTGTTAAAAAATAATTTTGATCCTCTAAATCATTTTCAAATATTTCTTTTTTTTCAAAAAATCTATTTATTTCATATTTTGCTGTTTCTTCATTTAGTGAAACATGAATATCATCACTAAATTCTTTTTTTAAACGCTGGCCAATATTAATTGCATTTTCTCCTTGCGCTATTACTAATACACAAGGAATTTTTTCTGCTGCTTTCATTTCAACTATTTTTTCCTCGCTTTTTTCTTCCAATATTTTTCTCTCAAACGAATGAATATCAAAATTCATTGTTTTTACTGCAACTATTGTAATATTTTCATTTTCAATTTTTGTGATTATTAAACCAAGTGCTTTTTTTGCGATTGCACTTGGCTTGATAATAATTAATGTTTTCAAATTTTCTCGCCTTTTAATGGTGTTTTGCCTTTTTGTGGATTAGTTTTATTCACTTTGTAATGCAAAATATGAACATCATTCACGTTAGAGTAATTGTGTAACTCTTCAGGAATAAACCACAATGCAATTTCATTTTTTGCTTCATCTCTGTTTCCTGAAGCATGCACTACATTTCTTACTGCTTGGTTTACTTCATCCGAATAAGCAATACTTACATGCGCATAGTCTCCTCGAATGGTTCCTGGCATTGCACTTTTTGGTTCTGTTGTTCCGCATAATTTTCTTACAACTTCAACAGCATCTATTCCTTCAAGAACTACTGCCACAACTGGGCCCATTGTAATCATTTCCATTAATGCATCAAATACTTTCTGTCCGTGTCTTGCTTTAATATCAGAATAATGTTTTTCTGCAAACATTTCATTTATCCAAGTCATTTTTAGTCCGACTATTTTTAGTCCAACATTTTCAAATCTTTTTAAAATTTCTCCGGTAAGTCCTCGTTGTACTCCATCAGGTTTTACTAAAACTAATGTTCTTTCAATCATTAACCTCACCAATCCCCTTTTTCCAACTTTTCTTCTTTTTTAAAAAAAATTAAAGGAAACAAGCTTAATTTTTAGCTTGTTCCTTTGTTTCTTGTTTTCCTTTTGCTGACATTAGTGTCTTCTTCAGCTTTATGTACGCTTCAGTCCATTTTGTTTTAACAGGTTTTCTGCCTAAAACAATTTGGTTTTTTTCGCACTTGTTAGAGCAAAAATAAAACACTGTGCCTTCTTTCTTAGCGAATAATTTTCCTCCGCCTACGGGAAGATCTTTTCCGCAAAAACTGCACTTAACCATTTTTATTCACTCCTTTTACCTTGTCTTAATTTCTTTTGCTTCTCTTTCAGTGTCTAAAAGAATTATTATGTCTCCTTTTTGTACACTGCCTCTTGCATTTCTTCTTTTTACTCTTCCTTTTTCAGGTCCGTCCATAATCTTGCAGAGGATTTGTGTTACTTCTCCGTGAACGCCGGTCTTTTTTACAACTTCTACAATTTCTGCAGGAGTTCCTCTCTCGTCACCCATTTTTTATCCCTCCACAATTTTACTTCTTTAATTCAGCAATTTTCTTTGCTAAATCTTTAATATCAGCTTCAGCGTCAGATTCAATTATTGCAATTGAAGCAGTTGCTGTTCTCAACCCAGCTTTTTCACCTAGATCTTTTCTAGTTGATATATAGCTGTATGGAATATTTTTTTCTTCGCACAAAATTGGCAAGTGCATTACTACTTCAGCTGGACTTACGTCTTCAGCTATTACTACTAGTTTTGCATTTCCTCTTTCAATTGCTTTTGTTACTTCGTTTATTCCTGCTTTGATCTTTCCTTTTTTAGATTTTTCTACTATACCAACAGTCATATCTCTCAATTCGTCTGTTAGCTCTACTTTTACATATGCCGCCATTAAAATCTCCTCCGCGTCAGTTGTCTAAAAATCAGCACTAGAACTTAGAGTTAAATTAACTCAATTTCCCTCGGCTGACTTTAAACATCAGCTTCATTGGCAATAAATTAACACAAAAAGTAAACTTTTTGTGACAGTCGAAGTCCATTTTGGACTTCTTCTTAGCCTTGAAACTATGAAATAATTCCTCTTAGAAACCTTTAAAAATGTGGTTCTTGAAGGGAAAAATAGGTTTGGCTCAAGACTAATCTTTCAAGTTCAAGCTCATTTAAATTTCGCCTGGTTGCAGTTTTCAAATAATATTAGAAGTTTCAACCTTGAACCCAAAAGATTTATATTTCTTAATTGTACCCAAATTCCCTTTATCGCCATTAAGCACAATTCTTTTTGCATCAATTTGTTTTTGCATTAAATCTGCACTACTTAAATATTCTTTTTTTTAAAAACAAATGGTTAAATTTTAGCACGCTTAAACTTTTAGGAAAAATTTTAACTCTTTTGACTAAAGCACGTTTTATTTTTTCACTCGTGTGCAAATACTAATTTTATTTGATGTTGAGTTTTTTCTTCAATATTAGCGTAACCAATTCCTTCAATTCTAATTACCCCGTTTTCTTCTAAAATATTTTTTGTGGTAATTCCTCTCTTAATTGTCCCGTCACTCATTAGTATTTCAATATCAACTGAATCAATTATCCAAGATAAAATCGGATTTGGAGTTTTCATATATGAAATAAATGTTGCTCGTGCACCAAATTCATTTATTTCATCAAGTTTAATGTTGAACGCTTTTTTCAATCGAACCATTCCACCAACTTTGTTTTTCATTAATTCTTTTTTATTTACTAAGAACTTTTGTATACCGCCTTTAAACTTTTGGTGCTCTCCGTGTCCTTCTACTTCTCCTTCAACCATATTAATTACTTCTAAAGGAACTATTTCTTCAAAATAAGGATATTCATTTACTTCGCCCAAAAATAATTTATTTGCAGCAGCAAATGCATCTGTAGAAATTTTTACTTCTTTTAAACTTAAACCACAGTCAAGAATTATTTTTCTAATAGCTTCTGGTTTGAACCCTCTTCTTCTAAATGCTTTTATTGTAGCCATTCGAGGATCATCATATCGTTCAACTCCAAGAGAATCCATGATTAATTTCATTTTGCTTTTTGATAAAGTCATATCCCCAAGTTTTGAAATTTTTCCATGATAGTAGCAGTGAGGGTATTCCCAGTTAAAGTATGAGTAGAGTTCTTTTTGTTTGTCTCCGTTTGTCATGTGTTCTTGTCCCCTAATTATCAAATTTACATTCATATCATGATCGTCAATTGCACTTGCTAAATTGTATGATGGCCAAACGTGATTGTTTCGCGCCTTTGGATTAGGATGTTCTACGACATCAACTACTTTTGCAATCCACCAGTCTCTTTCGCTTGGATCAGGATTATCTAAATTAGTTTTTATTCTAACAACTGCTTGTTCTTCTTTTATTTCGTGCGCAAGCATTTTCTTAAAATCAGTTAATTGTTCGCTAGTTTTTCTTCCTCTGCAGGGGCAAGCCTTTGATTCCCAAATTAATTTTCTCCAAGATTCAGATTCACAGGAGCAGATATATGCTTTGTCCATTTTTATTAATTGTTCAATTATTTCATAATACCTGTCAAGTCGATCGCTAGCATTGCATGTTTCGTGAAACTTTACGCCTAACCAATTGTAATCATTAATAAAATCTTTTTCAATTCCAGGTACAGGTTTTTTTACTTTTGGATCAGTATCATCAAATCTTAAAATAAATTTCCCATTATATTTTTTTACATACTCATCAGTTAAAACTGATGGTCGAGCGTGCCCAAAGTGCATTGCTCCGCTTGGGTTTGGCGCAACTCGTGTAATTATTTTTGTAGTGGGAGTAACCCAATCTAGTTCTGCTAAAGTTTTTTCTTTTGTTTCGTGTTTTAGTTCCCAGCCTTCGGCATTAAATTTTGAGTATTCAGAATTTAGCATATCCTTATGCATCTTGTTTGCATTATTCACTGCCTCGGTAATTTGAGGCATTACAGTTTTTAGATCAATTTCAGGAAATAAAGCTTTTACTTTTCCAACAACTGCACCCATTTGTGCTTTGCCATCATGCTCAAAAGCATTTTTTACAGCATACTTGTAAGCAACTTGTTTTACTTCATCCATAAGAATTATTTTTAGAAAGAATTATTTAAGAGGGTTTGTTTTTTAAAAAAGAATTGATTTTTAGTATTTCTTTCCTTTTTCCCAGTAATTGTCAAAGTAGTGTGTTAAAGCATTTGCCATTGGCAAGTGATCATTCATTATAGTAAAGTGATAATCAGGTCTATCTTTCTTAAAATCGCTTATTGCCATTACAACTTTTTTTCCGTCAATTATAAATGCATTCAGTCCGTGATTGAATTGTCGAACTTCAGAACAATTCTTCAACCTTTTTGATATAGTTGAATTTAATAATTTTATTGTGACATTTTTATCTTTTGCTCGCATTAGTGCATCATGAATTATATCATGTTCATCAGTTATTTCTGTTAGCCCTTGTATTGATTTATTTGCTTTTAATAATTCTTGCCCCAAAATTCTTTCAAAATCTTGTTTGTCTTTTACTTTCATTACTTTCTCTCCACCTTCTTCTTTATCAGTGGATTCAATAATATTGTCTTTCACAATTATTGCTTCTTTTTGAAGTTCATCAAACTGGATTTTTTTTCCTAAAATTAGTAAGTCAATTGCTTTTTGTGCTTCTACAGCCCGGTATAATTTTGGTCTCCCGTTTATTTCAATAATTAAATTTTTTTGCATTAGTTTTTCTAAAACATCATACACTCTTGTTTTTGGAACTTGCGCAGTTCGAGAAATTTCTGGAGCTTCAGCTTCTTTTAGATTAAATAAAGTGCCTAGGGTCTTTGCTTCATATTCAGTAAGACCTAGTTTTTCAAGTAAAGAATAAGTTTCTGAGTCCATCTCTAAAACACCGCTTTTTTGGTAAATTATACTACATATATTAGATCAAACAAGTATTTAAATTTACTTTATTACGTTAATTAGGGTAGTTTAAAATAAAAAAATTTGAGAAAAAGAGAAAATTTAGTCTCTTCTTCTTCTGTTTCCAGTTGGTCTTCTTGCAAACCTAGAAACTGTTCGCTTTGGCTTCTCTTCTTGAGTCTCATCGATTTCTTGTTCGAAGTCGCTTACTTGAGCAGTAAATGCTTCTCTTGATATTTCTTTTCTTTCAACTAGTATTTCTCTAGTTAGTAAGTAGTATATCAAAGCTAAAGCCTTTCTTCCTTTGTTGTTTGCTGGTATTACCAAGTCAACGTTTTTCAAAGGAGAATCGCTTCCAGCTATTGCTATTACTGGGATTCCAACTTCAGTAGCTTCTTTCAGAGCTTGTGAGTCTGCTATTGGATCAGTTACTATAACAATTTTTGGTTCGTAAAATATTCTTGCTTGTGGGTTTGTAAAAGTTCCTGGTATGAATCTTCCTACAAATTCCTTAGCTCCAATCATTGCAGCCATTTTTCTTGCTGGTTTATGACCGTATAATCTTCTTGCTAGAACAACTATTTCTTTTCCATTGTATTTTGCAAGCATTTTTGAAATCATTCTGATTCTTTGATCGATTGTTTCAATATTAAAAACCATTAAACCATCTTTTCTTCTCTTAAAGATGTGTCTTTTCATTTCTCCGGTCTTGAATTTTGTTCCGATGTGTACTCCGCTCTTTAGGTACGTTTCTATATCTATCAAAAGATCTTTTCCTCTGTAGAATTCTGTTTCATCAAATTCTTGTCTTTTTTCTTTTCCAACTGTTTTTTCGTCCATAGCATCACATCTTCAAAATTTATTCTTAAAAATACTCTAAATTCTCCTTTATTTGTTAAATTTCATTATATCATCTATCGTTTCTGCGTGAGTTAGAATCATTTTTCTGCAGCAGTACTTCTTAACACCTAAATCGTCAAGAACTTTTCCGGCAGCCTCTCCTTTTTGTGTTCTTTCCTTAAATTCTTCGTAGAATCCACCAAGGACCTTACCGCATGAAAAGCATCTTACTGGCATTATCATTTTCTCACCACACAACTCTCTTTTTTTCTAAATAAACAAAAATCTCTTCCAAATACTTTTTCCAACCAAAAAATGGAAGGAAAAGCAAAAGAATTTTATCTTTTGCTTTTTTGTTTTTTCTTTCTTGCCTTTCTACCTAGAGGCTTCTTGCTTTCTACTCTTCTTACATCATCAACAAGCAATGTTCTATCATATGCGGTAAATATGTCTTTGAGTTTCTTTCCTTTTGCTTTAACTAATGCTTTTGCAATACATGATCGTACAGCAACAGCTTGGCTCATGAATCCTGAACCTTTAACATTAATATCAATATTGAATTCTTTTAGGGTTTCTCCAGCTAATCTTACAGGTTCTAAAAGCAATTCTTTTACATACCCTTTAGCGTAAGCGTGGATGTTCATTCCGTTAATTTTTATTGTACCGTTTCCTTTTCGAATTACTGCTCTTGCAGTGGCACTCTTCTTTTTTGCTTTCACAATCATTCCAGCCTTTTTTGCAGCTGGTTTTAATTTTTTATTGTCTTCTTCCATTCTTTAACACCCTAAATTTACCATCTTCCACCGATTAATAGAGCTACATCTTTTAATGTCATGTAGTTATTTCTGTGGTTGAACTTTACATCTTCAAATGTAATTGCTTCTTTTTCATCAATTCCTTTTGCAGAACCGTTAAAAACTTTTAACTGTTTGATTATTCTTACTTTTGCTTGCTTTTTTGTAGGAAGCATGTTTCTTACCATTCTTCTAAACATTTTGCTTGGAACTCTGTCATATTTTGGTCCAAAATGAGGGTTTGATAGAACTGCTGCATCAACTTTTACAGTGAACTTATCTACTATACTTTTTTTGTTTCCTACTATTACTAAGTCCTGCGCATTTATTACAGTTACGCTTTCGCCTTTACACATTGCCTTAGCAACTTTACTTGCAAGTCTTCCTGCAACTAGTTCATTCGCATTTACTACCATCATACTAACACCATCAAATAAATTTCATTTTTTCTATCCAACTATTATCAAGTCACTTGCTTTTATTTTGTCTGCTTTCAAAGCAAAGTCTTGTAGTGCAATAAATTCTCCTTTTGCTGCACTTATTTTTTCTTTAGCACTTTCTGAAGCACTAACTGCAACTACAGTTACTTTTTCAGTTAAGTTCCCTCTTGAAAGTAATTTTCCAGGAACAACCAATGTCTTGCCCTTCTTTGTTTGAGCTAATTCATTGATTAAATCAATATTAACTTCTATTTTTCCTCTTGTTGGCTTTGCCATTTTTTCAGCCAAATCAGTCCAGATTAACTTCTTTGTTACTCTAGCTGCTTTTTCCAGACTCGCAATGAGTTTTTTTGTTTCTAGTTTCTTTGCCATAATTTCACATCTTTTTAATTTTTTCTTTAAATTCCTATTGACTTTTTGCCTCTGCATTTCATGCATCGGCTTTGCCCTTTTCTACTGCATGTCTTTTACGCTTAAAAGAAATGCAGGGGAAGCGATTCGAACGCTTGAAGGCACTAAGCCACAGGATTTCATTTCTAAACGCAACTTATCTAAAATTGTTTTTTAGACCTTAAGTCCTGCCCCTTTGACCGCTCGGGAACCCCTGCTGAAAATTCCTTTCAACTTTCAATCCCTGATATTTCGGTATTTTCACTTTGTGAAAATAATTTTTACATTTTCTTTACTGATTCTTCTAACTCATCTAACTTTTCAGTTAGCGCTTTTACTGCTGAATCAAGAACTTCTTTTGCTGTTAATTGTCCTGTTGTTTCAATAGTCAAAATGAAATCTGTTTCAGAGTAATTAACACTTACTCCGTGTTTTCTTAAAATATCAAGGTGCTGGTTTTGGTTTGTTAAATTGTAAGGGTCAGTGAAAAATAATTTTCCTGCCTTTAGTTCAACACTGTTTTTTGGCATTTCTTCAACTATTTTCTTTGCATCTTTTACAGTGGCATTGTCGATTTCAGACAATTGATTGTATGCAACAATTGCTGGCTGGAATCTTGCGTGCTCTGAACCAATATTCATTACAGCAGTCATTTCTAGCTTTAATGATTCTTCTTTTCCTAATTTTGTAATCATTATTTTTTTGTCCAATATTTCGATTTTTGGATCAGTGCATTTAATGTCTTTGCTTGTTACAACACAAGGACCAACTTTTTCTAAAACTAATTTTACCTTGTCTCCTTTCTTGTAGGTTGCAACATCTGTCTTAATTGGAAGTAATCCTAGTCTATTTGCAAGTAATTCATCAAAAGTAACTGAATCGTTGTTGTAGATTTGAACTTCGTCTATCGCAAGGCATGGAACAATAGTCATTACTGTTCTTCTTAGAGTATTAAGGAAAGTATAGTTAGTGCCTTTGATTAGGAACTTAACCAATCCTTTTTCATTGTAAACCTTTTTGATATCCATACAACAACAACCCCTAATTCATTTTTCTTCTCAATGATTTTACTTTTCAACTTTTCCTCTGAACTTCTTCTGTTTTCTGCATCCGTCGTGCGGGTGCGGTGTAACATTTTCAATTGAAACAATCCTTAGTCCGTTTCTTGTTAGTGATCTTATTGCAGCTTCTGCTCCAGTTCCTGCTGAAGGGCTTTTGTTTCCGCCTCTTCCTCTTACTTTAACATAAATTTCTTTTATTCCTTTTTCTCTTGCAGCGTTTGCAATATTTTCAGCTAATTTCATTGCAACATATGGAGAGCCTTCTTTGTGCTGGGCTTTTGTTTCCATTCCGCCTGTTGCTTTTGAAATTGTTTCAGCACCAGTCATATCAGTGAGTAGCAACATTGTATTGTTGTGTGTTGCAAACACGTGAACTATTCCTCTTGTTTCAGCCATTTTATATCACCTATTTATTGTGCTCCTTCACTTTCTTTCAAGCTTTCAGTTGGCTTTGCTTCATTAAATTCTTTCTTAAGTTCAGCTTGTGCTTCATCCACTTTTGCTTTTCCTTTCTTAGATGGAGCTTTCTTTTGTTCGTACATTATTTCGTCGCCGTACCAAGTAATTTTATTGTCTTCACTTGCAAGAACCAAGTAACTTGGCTTGTCAAGCTTTTTTCCGTCAACTGCAATGTGTCCATGTACTATGAATTGTCTTGCTTGTTTAGGAGTGTTGCTCAGCCCTTTTCTCCAAACAACAGTTTGAAGTCTTCTTTCAAGCAATGCTTCGGTTGTTAGTACCAAAACATCTTCAAGAGTTGGTGAACCGTTTAATACACCGATTAATTTCAGTGAATCAAGCAATTCTTTTTCTCTTTTTAATCTGTTTTCAAGTGATAAAGCAAGTAACTTTCTTGCAGTTCCTCTTTTTGATCTTACAATTGTTTCAGCTCTGAATAATTCTCTTTTATTCTTCAAGCCGTAAGTTTTCTTAAGGTCTCTTTCCTTTTCTATTCTTTCTTTCTGAAAAGACTTTCTAGGTCTTTGGAACTGCTTTCTTTTCTTTTTTGGGTCACCCATGTTCATCACTCACGTAAATTTCCATCCATTATTTTATTTCTTAGCAGCATCCTTTTTTGCAGGAGCTGGTTTTCCTTTTTCTACTACTGCCTTAACTACACTAACAATACCGCCTTTTCCTCTGTGCTTACTCTTAGTTTTCTGTCCTCTAACTGTTAATCCCCACATATGTCTTAGACCTTTGTAGGATTTTATTTCAGCGAGTCTAGTCAAATCATTTCTAAGGGAGAATGCTAAATCGTTCATTGTCAAGTGTTTGTCATTGCCGTCTTCAAAATCTCTTTGCTTGTTTAAAGTCCAAGCAGGAAGTTTGTGTTTTTGAGGAGCCATGATTACTTCTTCAAGTTTCTTAACTTCAGCTTCAGTAAGTTCACCAAGTAATTTCTCTTTTGCAACCTTATTTTCTTTTCGAAATTCATTTGCAATTATTCCGCCCATTCTTTGTCCAATCCCTTTGATTCCCTGTAAAGCAAGATCTATGCTTTTTGTACCGTCAAGGTCTTTTCCGATTACACGTACTATATAGTTAAATTCTGCTGTCATACCATCCACTCTCAAAAATAATTCTATTAACTTACCTTTTTACCTTTATTGTTTCTTTCCTTTCTTTCCTAAAGGAAACAAATGTAAAACGTTACATTCTCTTGCTTTTACTTTTTCGCCTTCAACAAGAACTCTTCCGTTCTTTGGTTTACTCTTAATAGTAACTCTTCTTCCAGCTTCTCTTCCTCTTGTCTTTATTGCTATGTCTCCAATTTCCATTCCCATCAACTCTTAAAATTTATTCAGCTCTCTTTAGTACTTGCTTAACATATTTTCTGTACTTTGAATCAACATCATCAAGTTCTTTTATTCCTGCAACTACTTTTCCAAGTTCAATGAATACTTTTTCTCTAGCTTCTCCAGAAAGTATTCCGCCAAATGGTACTGATGGTCTCTTTTCAGTTTTACTTTTTTTACCCATTCCGCATTTAGTCTCGTTTGGAACTCCTGCAAGTTTTTTTCCAGTTATAGCACATTCAGTTATTGATTTCTTTTCAGAGTATCTTTCTGCTTTTGAACCGCTTGCACTCTTTCTGAATTTCTTTTTCAATCTTCTTTGCCATGGAGCAACCATTTTTCATTCACCTTTTTTATTTTTTAATTTAAAATAATCATAACCTTTTTCTACTAATCCCATTAACATTGCGGCTCCAAAATAATAAAAGAAAAATGCTTTGTAATATCCAGTTTGCATTGTCAAACCAACTGGCACCCAACTTGCTGGATTTAAAATATTAAATCCAATAAACTTTGGAAGTGCTATGAATGATTCAATCAATTGTCCACCGTAAAGCGTTGATAGAAACCAAAAAACTGCTAAAAATGCAGGAGCTGTGAACAAACTTAATTTCATATTTTTGTTCATCATTTCTGTGCTATTTCTTAACATTTTTGTTTGAATTTCTTCAATTTTACTTTTATTTTTCTCAGCCTCCTTCATCAATTCTTTTAATGTAACTTGCATTTCTTTTGCTTCATCTTGAAATCTTTTCATTTCTTTTTTATCAACTAATTTTCTTTGTAACACTTTTGTTACTGCTGCTAGCACTATTGTCGTTGCCAGTATTACTATTGCAGGTTCCAAAATATTACACCTATTTTTTACTCACCAGTTATAACAATTTTCTTAAAGAGAACCTTTTAAAAGCTACCCAAATTGAATAACAAATAAATTTCTCTTTAAATAAATATCATTTAATTTATCGTACATTGCCTCATTTATGCCATTTTACCCATTAACTTTGACAATGCTTCTTGTTGTGTTTTTGCGATTTCTTCGTAGAATCTATATACAATTCCAACTGTTAGTAAAATTCCTGTTCCGCTTGTTACTCCAGCCAGAACTAAATCTCCGCATCCCGCTAGAAGTGCAACAAATATTGATCCTAAAATTGTAATTGGAGGAATGTATCTTTCCAAAACTTTTTCTATTACTCTTCTGTCTCTTCTAAATCCTGGTATTTGCATTCCACTTCTTTCAAGCTGTGCTGCAACTGCGCTAGTACTTTGGTTACCCATTTGTACCCAGAACCATCCGAATACTACACATGCTATTATTAGCATTAATAAAAATACAATTGCTTGTGCTATTGCAAGCATTGTTACGCTTGTTAAGCCCTGATTAAATAATCCAGTTACTAAACTTTGCCCGCCAATATATGGAACAGTTACTGCCCAAGATATTGCTTTTGCTATTTCAGTAAGAACAGGAATTTTTGCCTGTTCAATAAATAATGCAAACAGTCTTATGTTCATGAATAATGCCATTGCAAGTATTACTGGCATGTTACTAACATACAAAAATTTTACTGGGTATCGTCCGCCCATTCCTGACTGGCCCAGAGTAATTGGAATATTAACATGCATTCCTTCTGCGAATACTACTACTAAGAAAATTATTAGTACTCCTAGAATTGGTAAAAGTAATGTTAAGTCTCCTAAGGTAAATACTTTCCATAGTATTCCCCCCTGAAGTAAGTAAGTGTTTACTGCTGAATCAATTGGAGGCATAAATATTTGCCAGAATAATCCACCTGCAACCCCAGCTGCAATAAATAAACTTACCCCTGAACCGATTCCGTATTTTGAAACGATTTCATCAAGGTATAATAAAATTAATGATCCTGCTGCAATTTGTAGTGTTACAAAAAGAGTCATTGGGTTAAATATGCTTGCTCCGCCAAGAGGCATTAGCATTCCACTCCCAACATAAATGAATCCTTCAACAAAGCATAATACTACTGCAAGTACTTTTTGCAGAGCTTGGAATTTTGATTTTCCTTCAGGAGTACCTAAATCAAATTGTAGAATTTGTGCTCCCATGAATAATTGCAAGAAGATTGATGCCATTACTATTGGACCGATTCCTGCTGTAATTATTTTTCCCATTTCCCCAGCTAAAAGAGTTTGTGCAAATAATATTTCCTGAACTTGTCTAATACTAGTATCAAGTCCAACTAAACTAATGTTAGCTAAAATAAAGAATATAACTAGTGCTAAAAGAGTCCAAAGCATTTTTTCTTTGAATGGAACTTCTTTTACAGGCTTTTTAATTTCAGGTAAATATTGGGAAAACCCAATTAGTGTATCAACTATTGCTCCCAACAAACCCACCCTTTTCAATTCAATTTTTTATCTTTTAAAAATAAAATCCTAAAAGAAACTTTTCATCTCTTTTAGGTTCTTTAATCAAATTCATTTTTTCATATTTATAATGGCTCAAGCCCCCCTCGTTAAAGGGCTTTAGTAAATCTTTATTCTTTGGCTCCTTCTTCGCTTTCGAATTCTAAATCTTCGTCTGCTTCGTCTCCAGAGAACTTAATATCTTCTTCAACTTTTACGCCTTTCTTTGCAAAGCCAAATTTTCCGCCAGCTGCAAGTATTTTCTTTACTGCGCCGCTAGCTGCATTTATTTTCAAAACAATTTTGTGATTCACTTCTCCTTGTGAGAGAACTTTTGCAAATCCACTTGTTTTGTCAATAATATATTTTTCGCCTTCTTTCTTTGCAAGTCCTTTTGCAACAAATATATCAAGTTTTGCGTTTAAATCGCCAAGTTTTATTGCTTTTCCTTTAACTGACATTGTTTTTTGTCTGTATAAAGTTGGTTTAAATCTTCCTTGAGAACAAAATTTACCTTTGTTAGTGTTAGCTCTTCCTCTTCCACCTCGGCATCCAGCTCCTCTTCTATTTTTAGTGTTACCTGCACCCATTGTTCGCTGTCCTCTTAATTTGTTCTTTTTTCTTCTTTTTCGGTCAGTCATAAAATTCACTTCCATTTTGCAGATTCTTTAATTTTTCATTAAATTTAAATCATTCTCATTATTATTTCATTAATTTTTTCTTTTCTGTCTCCAAGTGCTCCACCAACAGTGTATGCTACTTTGATTCCTTTTCTTTCAAATCCTTTTCTTGGAGGACTCATTGTGAAGCAGTTCTTTACTCCTGCTTGTTTTAATGTTTTTCCAGCTTTCAAATCAGCTAAAACTTTTTTAGTGTCAAGTTTTTCTTCGCTTTTGATTGGTCTAGCTTTTGCTTCAATTAAAACTTTTAATGTTTCTTCATTTACTTTTCCAAATGTAGTGTAATCCTTTACAACTTTAATCATTTTTAAAGTCTGAGGAGTTTCAGCCCAAAGGCTTAGGTTATTTGCTCTTCTTAAGTTCATTACTTCCAAAGCTGTTTCGATTTTTGGAGCAATATTTACTGTTCCTCGGATTCTTATTACTGCATACATTTTGTCTCACTCTCAAAATTTAACTTTTCAACTATTTAATTACATGTGTCCCTTTGACATTTTTCTTTCAACATCTCTTGATGCTTTCATTTTTCCTGTTTGTGATAGTGCATCAATTGCTGCTTGTACAAAGTTCAATGAAATTGTTGATCTTCCTTTTGTTTGTCCCCAAACATTTCTTAGTCCAGCAAGTTCCATTACTGGTCTTATTGCTTTACCAACAGCAAGTCCAGTTCCTTTTGGTGCAGGTAGTAATACTACTCTTACACTTCCAGCTTTTCCTTCAACTTGGAATGGAACAGAGTGCTTATCTTCAGTTGCTTGTTCTTCCCAAGAACCGCTTCCTCTGTAAACTCTAATTAAATTTAATTTAGCCATTCTTTTAGCTTTGTTTATTGCAGGGAATCTGTCAGCATCCTTTGCTGAGCCAACTCCAATATACCCGTCTTTGTTTCCTAATAACACATCTGCTCTGTAAGAGTATTTTCTTCCAGCTCTTGTTACTCTTGTTGTTCTTGCAACCTGTATTAAGTGTTCGTCAAGTCTCATTAATGAATCAATTATTTCTGGTTCCATTATCTTGTAACCCTTATCGTAAATTTCATCAAGAGTAGTAATTTTTCCTGCTTTAACTATTTTACCAAGTTCAGTCTTTGGAGTCCAGTTAGCAATTACATTTTGTCTTTCAACAAGTTCTCTTTCAATCTTTTCAATTTCAGTTTCTTCAACTCTTCCTCTTCTTCCGCCTCGGCCTGTCTTTCCAGCTTTCTTTCCGTGTGCTTCATCCCGTCTATTCATGCTTTCACCTTTGCAATTTCTGCTTTAGCTTTTTCAAATGCTTTATTGAATTCGCCAGGAGTTATTCCTTCTTTAATATAATTACTGAAAACTGTTTTTGCCTTGTCTCCAAGTTTCTTTGCGTATTCATCAAGTGTTTTTGCATTTAATCTATCAGCACTTGGTACTGCAGTTTCACTGAATGGGATAATAAGTCCTCCTTCAGCTGCTCCTTTTACTGTAGCAAATACTACGCTTCCGTGACTTGGGTGTCTTCTTCCAATATCAAGAACACATTTTTGTCCGGCTAATTTCTTTCCAATTAAAAAT
Source organism: archaeon (assembly GCA_036170245.1). Taxonomy (GTDB): domain Archaea; phylum Iainarchaeota; class Iainarchaeia; order Iainarchaeales; family JAAZKV01; genus JAAZKV01. The sequence goes on from JAVHOV010000002.1 coordinate 33,409, forward strand.
CCAACTAAGTAAGCACTTGGAGTGTTGTTTGTTCCGTACCATTTGTATGCTTTTAAATCGTTTGAATCAACTGTTGCAAGTGTAGTATCACCCTTCAAGTCAAATTTAATAACTTGTGCAAGGATTCTCTTGTTTGATTTTCTAACAACTAATCTTGGAGTCTTTGATCTAACTAAAGCTAATCTTTTAGTGTAATCTGTTTTTCCTTCTCTTCTTCTTCTGAAAAGTGTTTTGTATGTTACATTAGTAGCCATTAGTTTTTCGCCCCTTCTACGTATTCAACTAAGTGTCTCTTTCCTCTGAAATATCCACCTTTAATTCTTTTATAAACTTTCGAATAATTAAGTTTCTCTACTTCAGTAGGATTACTTGTTTTTAATTCTCTAAGTGTCCTTCTCTGTGATCGTACTCTATTCATCCATCTGCTTTTTTGTTCAGATCTAACTTTTCTTGTAGCACTTCTGTTTCCTTTTCCTCTGTTTCTTCCTTTTGCTCTTGCTGCTTGAGTCGCGTGTGCTCTTCCTCTACTTTGAGAAACTTGTGGTCTTTTTTTCACTATTCTATCAGCAATTAAAGTTCTAACATCATCTTTGGTCATAGCTTCGCTTACTTTTGCGATCTGAGCAGGATCAACGTAAATTCTTCCGAGTCCCACTTTTAGTATTCCTGCTGCAAGTTGTTTTGCTTTTCCTGGTTCCATTTTCATTCACCTAAAAATTTCATTATCTAAAAACTTATTAATTTAAAACCCAAATTCCTTTTTTATTTGCTTCTGTTACTAATTCATTTCTTTTTCTCTTTCCTATAGTTGCCCCAATTCTTGCTGCTTGAGTTTTAGAATCAATTTTAGCAAGATCATTCATATTGCAAACTAAAACTTCTTTATATCCGCTAGGGTGTACAAATCTTATTTCAGGTATACTTCTGTATCCGATTCTTGGCTGTCTACCATGATTTATTCCTTTATCAAGATCAATTCCGTGTGGCAATCTCCACTTATCCCATTTTGCGATTGACTTTCTTCTAATATTCTTTTTACCAAATCTTCCTCTGAAAACTGGGTGATGTTTCTTTAAAGATAATTTTTTCATTAAAGTAACTGCTTCAATACTTTTTTTCTTGTTTTCTTTTTTAACGTAAGGAATATATTTTTTAGCATAAGTCTTTTTAGCTTCTACTTTAGGAGCAGCAGGTGCAGTGTGTTCTGTTTTTACACTAGCTTCTTTTGTTTCCTTTGCTTTTGATTTTTCTGCCATTTTTCATCAACCCATTTTTCATTTTTTTATATTTAATCTCTAACTATTTCAATAACATTTGCCCTTGATTTCTTTGGAACTATATTTCCTACTTCAATTAAATATATTCCATCCTGGTATCTTCTTATATCCTTGCCTTTTACCTTTGATTTTTGTTCAAGGTTTGAAGCTGTTTGTCCAACATCTTCCTTATTAATTCCGCTGACAGTTACTTCCTGTCCTTTTGCTTCAACTTTTGTATTGCCTACAATTTTAGCTTTTCTTGGGAATTTTTCTCCAAGGAAGTTCTTAATATTAACAATACCTTTTTCAACTGCAATTGACATTGGAAAGTGTGAGTAAACAACTTTCATTTTGTATTGATATCCGTAAACTAACCCTTCAGTCATATTTCTAATGTGAGCTGAAATTGTTTCAACAAAAACTCCTGTCTGCTTATTGTTTGGACTTCCAGTCAATGTTATTACATTTCCTTCATTTGATAATTTTACTCTGTAAGTTTTGAATGTTCTGTTTAATTCTCCTTTTGGTCCTTTAAGAGTAACGTTATTTCCTTCTTTAATAGAAACACTAACTTCTTGAGGAAGTCTAATTTTTTTTGTCATTATTCCAGCCATAATCTCACACTCTGTTAAAAAAACTTGCAGCCATTAATACATGAATGCAATTAATCTTCCTCCAAGTCCTTTAGCTTTTGCTTGTGCGTGAGTCATTAAACCTTGTGGTGTTGATACAACAATTAATCCCAAGTCTCTTGCAGGCAAGTATCTCTTTTCGTATTTTTCAAATTCATTGTTTCTAACAGCATATCTTGGTTTGATTGCTTTGCATAAATTCATTTTTCCATTTAAATTTACTGTAAATGAAATTATTCCTTTTTGATCATGTTTTTTATAATCTGCAATGTATCCATTATCCTTTGCAATCTTGAGTATTTCGCCTAAGAAATTCGAAGCTGGCATTAGCACCACTTCAGTCTTTGAAGCAACTTCAGCGTTTCTTAGTTTTGTTAATGCGTCCATTACAGGGTCTTGTTGTGCCATAATTTCACCTCAGTATTTTTCCCAGCCCAAATCTTGTGCTCTATCTTTAAAACATCTTCTGCAAATTCCTAGAGAGTATTTTCTTACCATTCCTTTTCTTGTTCCGCATATCTTACACTGCCTTATACCAACGGCTCTTTTCTTCATTTTGTCGTTCTTCGAATTTTGTTTTTTTACAGCAGGTTTTGATTTTGCTTCTTCTTGATTCATACTCTCTTCCTCTCAAAAATAATTTCTTCAACTAAATTTTATTCTACTTGTATTCCTAAGCCTTCAGCGAATTTTACAGCTTCAGCTTTTGTTACTCTTTGTTTCTTTCCAACTAATGTTGGCATTATTCTTCTTTTCTTTACACGGTATCCTTTTTTCTTTAATGCAACTATAACATCAAATCCTCTTATTCCTAATTTTGGATCATATTTTGCTCCAGGTAAGTCAATATATTCTCTTACTCCGAATCCAAAATTTCCTTCTTTATCAAAGCTCTTTGATGCAATCTTTCCAGCTTTCGCTTGGATTGCTTTTTTCAAAAATTCAATTGCTTCTTTTCCTCTTAATGTAACTTTTAATCCAATTGGTATTCCTGGTCTTAGTCCCCAGTCAGGTATTCTTGCTACGCAAATTGTTTGAGCAGGTTTCTTTCCAGTAATTAATGTTATAATCTGGATTGCCTTCTTCATTTCGTCGGGATCAGCACCTACTCCCATATTAATAACAACTTTATCCATTAATACTTCTTGCATATTCTTCACCAATCTTTAAATTTTATTTTTAATTCAATGCCTCGATTTCAGCTTTGTCTTTTCCGACAACGTGAATGTTCTTAGCAGTTGTTTCAAATATTTCTTTTCCTTCAGCTAATTTTACTAATTTTTCTTTCTTTTCAGTTCCTTCTACAATTGCAACTATTTTTGCAGTTTCAGCACAATGTGCTCCTTTTGTTATATAAGCTACAGCCCCTTCTTTGAATTGAACTACTTCAGTAACTTTTCCGCTAGGTAAAGAAATTTTTAATGAATCTCCTACATTAGCTTTTACTCCAATAAATGTTCTTGCGTCATCAGTTGTAAGTTGTATTCCTTTTGAAGTCATTACTTTTCCAGTAACTTTACTCAACTTGTCTTTTGCTTCAGCATCAATTGCTTTTAGTACTAATCTTCCTTTTGTGTCAAAAACCATTCTAAAAAACATTTTTTGCTTTACCATTGTTACAACATCAAATAATCCAATTGGGAATTGGTGTTCTTTTCTTACAACCCCGTTTACTTTTACATCGCTGTTATTCAAAATTTTCTTTGCTTCTTTCATTGTTTTAACTATTCCAGTGTAATTTCTAATAACTATTCCTAATGCAACGCTAGTTTCTTTTGTATGTGGCCCAGCTTTAGTATTAACAGTCCATGCTGTTTCTTTTCTACTTGTATTAACAGCTTTTGGCATGCTGATTGTTTTTGTTTTTTTATTTTGTCCCTTTCTACTCATAACCAAAACCCCTATTTTTTCTCCGCTGGTTTAACTGCTTTCTTTGCGTTCTTGAATCTTTTTCTGTCAGTTCTGTCCAAATCTATAACTAAAACATTTGAAGGTTGTATTGGAATTTGTTTTTCTTTACCGTTACTTTTCTTTAAAGTTAGTTTTTCAATAAAAATTCTTCCTTTAACTGTTTCTACAGCAGTTATTTTTCCTTCTTTTCCTTTGTCAGTTCCTCGCATGATTCTTACAGTGTCTCCTTTTCTAACACTTATTGATCTCTTGCCAAGTTCTTTACTTAATTTTTCGTCTAAGTGTGAAGCTATTGCTTTTACTGCCTTGTGCTTTGGCATAGTATAAAATGCTTTTCTTGATTTACTTGGTTTCTTACTCATTCTTTAACACCTAAATTTCATTTTTTCCTTTTTACTTATCATATTCCTAAATATTAAATTACTATTGGAGCAAGTCCTACAATTTTTGGAAATCTTTCTCCTACTTCTTTTGCTACGCATCCTTTTATTTCTGATGCTTTTGGCAATCCTTCTTCATCAACCAAAACAACTGCGTTATCATCAAATTTAACTCTCATTCCATTTGGTCTTCGAAATTCTTGTCTTGTTCTAATTATAACTGCTCTTTCAATTTTGCCTCTCATTTCTGGCTTTCCTTTCTTTACTACAACATTAACAAGTGAGCCTATTCCTCCACTTGGGTATTGTTTTTTTCTACTCTTATAACCGAATACTGAAATAACATCAACTTCTTTTGCTCCAGAATTGTCTGCGCAAAGTACTCTGCTGTGCAATGTAAGTGCCATATTGTTTGGAATGCTCATTGCTCTCATCATTAATCACCTTAAATTTCATTTCAACTTTTTTATTGCTTATCCTTTCCTAAAACTTCCATTACAATGAATGACTTTGTTTTAGAGATTCTTCTTGTTTCTCCAATTTTTACCAAATCTCCTTCTTTTGCCATATTGTTTGGATTATGTGCGTGTACTTTTGATTTACTTTTCTTATATCTTTCATACTTTGGTAAATATTGAGTAATTTCTCTTTCAACTGTAACTGTTTTGTTTGCTTTTGCTGAAACAACTTTTCCATAGTAAATATTTCCTCTTATAACGTAAGTCTTTTCTTCAGTTGGTGTAGATTCAACTACAACGGCTTGTTCTTTCTTTTCTTTTGCAACTTTTGATTTTACTTTTTCAGCCATTTTTTGTTTCACCTTTATTTTTTATCTTACTTTAAACATCAATTTCTAAATTCTTTTGTCCGATCTTCACTTCTTCTCAAAATTTCTTTTCCTTTTATTATTACTTTTTCCCCATTTAAATCAAATTCAAATTCACATTCTTTTTTTGGCAATGATTGTTCTTTCCCATTATTAATAATAAAAGTGTTTTGTGTTTCATCAACAACAATTCCTTTTACTCCTATTCTTTTTGGGTCAGTGCTTTGTATCACTTTTACTTCAAGACCAATCAATTCGTGTCCTAAAATATTTTCCTTTGTGATCTCATAACACTTACTCTTAATCATCTCCATTTCATCTCTATTACTTTTAAATATCATTATCCTCTTGATTCTATCAATTCTTCTTTATATCCTTTTTTAATCAAAAAATCTATAACTCTATCTCTGTGTTTTCCCTGCAGTTCTATTTCATTATCCTTTACTGTTCCACCGCATGCAAATTTTTGTTTCATTTCTTTTCCTAAATCTTTTACTACTTCACTATCATCAATTCCTTTTATAACTGTAACAAACTTTGAAAACTTTCTTCTTATAACTTCTACTCTTATTTTTTGTTGTTCTTTTGCAATATTACTTATATCAAACAAATCTTTAGGAAGTCCGCTGATCTTATCTATTTCTTGCATTTAGTTCATTGCCTCCTTCTTTTTTTGTGTCAATGCAGTAAATACTCTTGCAATTTCTCTTCGTAATGCTCTGATCTTACCAGGCTTTTCGCTTTTTGTTCCGCTTGCAGCTAGTGCTCTTTCTTTAACAAGCTCTTGCTTTAACTCAACTGCTTTTGCAGTAAGTTCTTTTTCGCTTAGCTTCATTTTTTCTTTAAATTTTTCTGCCATAAAAATCACTTTAATTCAATTATTTATTCTTTCTTAGCCTCAGCTTTTGATTCTTTTTTATCTTCCTGTTTTGCTTCTTTCTTTTCATCAATAACTGCTGCTTTTACTTCAACATCAGTAACTTCAACTGCTTTTGGTGCAGCTAAATGTTCTTTTGCTTCAGTTTCAATTGTTTTCATTGCTGCTACAACTTTTTTAATATCAACTTTATCTGGGAAAATTACTTCAGGGTGTATTATCATTAATTTTATTCCAATAGCACCACTTTTTGGATAAGCTGCTGCTTTTGCATAGTCAACCCATTTTGTCTGGTTTCCAATTTTCTTCATATAACCATAAGCAATTCTTACTTTCTTTTTTCTTCCGCCTTTTCCAGATAATTTTCCTTTAACTACAAGTTCTACTCCTTGTGCTCCGGAATCAATTACATCTTTAACTAATTTGTAAGCAATACTTCTCCAAGAAAATTCTCTTTGAATCATTCCAGCCATTCTTTCTGCTTGTACTTTTGCATTTAAGCTTGGATTCTTTATTTCTTGTATTTCAATTTGTGGATTATCAATCTTGTATTTCTTTGCAATAACTTCAGTAAGTAACTTTATTGTTGATCCGCCTTTTCCGATAGCGAATCCTGGTTTTGCAACGTTAAGAACAATTCTTGTAACAAGTGGTGTCTTTATTATTTCTAAGTGTGAGAACCCAGCTCTGTCAAGTTTCTTTGTTAAGTAATCTTCAAGTTCCATTTTATTGAAGTTTTTTTGTATGAATGTCTTTTCTATCATTTTTACACCCTATAATAAATTTAATTTTTCATCTCTTGAACTATTAATTCTATATTTGTAGCATTTCGTCTTCTTGCTTTTCCTGCGATTCTTCCCTTTGACTGGTATGAGAATCTGTTTATTCCAGCATTTGCATAAATGTGGATTATCAATAATTTTTCAGCATCAAGTCCCTTGTTATCAGCGTTTGCTTTTGCAAGTTCGAATAATTTTATGAATTCTTTTGCAACTTTTTCAGGGAATCTTCCAGATTTAACTCCAGCTCTTGAATCTCCTTTTCTGTGTGCAACTTTTTTATTATAAACTCTTAATGGAAGAAATTCTTCGTGATTGTAAATTCTCTGCATGAAAGCAATTGCCTTGTTTACCGGCATTGTTTTTATTTGGTTACAAACTTCCACAGAGTACTTTAGTGACACTGGAGCATTTGTAAGCATTGCTCTTGCAGTATTGCTTTCTTTTCCAACTATTGCTTGGTAATTGTTTTTTGCCATAATCATCACACTTTTTTCTTTCCTAATTTTATCCTCTTGCTGTTATTGCAGTTGAAGACTTTGTTGCTCCTATTCCTGCTTTTCCGTGTTGTAACTTCTTTCTAGTTAATGCAAATTCTCCTAAATAATGTCCTAACATTCTTGTTGTTATATCAATTTGTTCCCAGTCTTTTCCTTTGTAAACTGCAACTTTTCCGCCAACCATTTGTGGAACTACAATTAAATCTCTTTTGTGAGTTTTTGTATATTTTGGTTTTGCTGATTTCTTTGCAGCTTCAAGCTTCTTTATTAATTTCTTATCAATACCAGTTTTTAGTAATGCTCTTCTAGGTCTTGATGTGCATAGCTTAGCAAAATCTTGCAAGCTCAACGCTTGTAATTCTTCGATTGTTTTTCCTCTGAATGTTACTTTTTTTACTTCAGCCATTTTTTACACACCTTATAATCTTTTTAATATTTTCAAAAATAATATTAAAGGAATTTTTAAAAATTCCCCTAACATAACTTTTAGTTCTTCTTCTTTCTCCCTGTTCTTGAAGATGCGATTGCACCAACTTTTCTTCCAGGTGGAGCGTTTCTTGATGTACTCTTTGATTTTCCTGGGTGGTGAGCAGCTCCTCCGAATGGATGATCTACTGCGTTCATCTTTACTCCTCTTACTCTTGGATACATCTTGTGCTTTGCTTTCATCAAGTGGAACATATTTCCGGCTTTTACCATTGGCTTGTCGCCTTTTCCGCCGCATGAAATGTTTCCAATTGTTGCTCTGCATGTTAAAGGTAATACTATCATACTTCCTGAGGGCATTTTCAAAGTTGCGCCCTTGCTATCTTTAGCCATTAATAATGCGTATCCGCCGGCTGATTTGATTAAAGTTCCGCCATCTCCAGCAATTTTCTCTACATTGAAAATTGGGCATCCTTCTGGTAAATCTGCTAAGTATGAAACATTTCCAATTTCGATTGGAACTTGTTTTCCTTGCTGAATTCTTTGTCCTAAATATAATCCTTCAGCTGCTGGCAAATATTCTTTTGCACCATTTATAAAAGTTATTTCTGCTAAAATTGCGTGTCTTCCAGTATCTTTGATTAAGTCAGTTATTTCACCTTTAACACTTTCTTCTGACAAAAGACAGTATTTTGCCTGTATTCCATTGTGTTTTGCAATGAATGTGTGTGATCCTTTTCCAGATCTTTGTGAGATTAATCGTTTACCCATTTATATCACTTTTTAAATTTCAAATTATTAATTTTACAATACTCCTAATTTTGTTGCAAGTTCGCTTGCTTTAAATTTCTTATCAAGTTTAACAATTGCTTTTTTTCTTCCTTTCATATCTCTTATAATGTTTACTTTAACAATCTTTATACCATAAGCTTCTTCCAAAACTTTCTTGATTTCAGGCTTTGAAGAATTGTCATTTACTATAAATGTTAATTTGTTTTCAGCTTCAATCATGTTAACTGCTTTTTCAGTTACAAGTGGATGAATTATAACTTCCATGTCCTGTAATGTTGCTGTTTTAGCTAAAACACTTTCAGTTTTTATACTTTCAGCTTTAGCTTCAGTCTTAACTTCAGCTTTTTTAGCTTTAGCTTCTTTATTCTTTTCTTGTTTTCCTTTTGAAGCTTCTTGACTTGCTTGCTTCTTTTCTGCTTCTTTTAATTTTACCATAAAAATCACATT
>JAVHOV010000002.1:42337-60661 GCA_036170245.1 archaeon
ATCACATTCAAAAATCATTCTAATTTTTCTTTGCTGTTTTTGTTTCTTTTTTAGTTTCATTTAATTCTTCAACTGCTGACTTTGTCCAAACAACAAGTCTTCCAGCTTCTGCACCAGGAGCCAATAAATCAACATTTAATGATTTAACAGTTACTGTGTCAACACCAGGCAAATTTCTTGCTGCTTTTAAAACTGGAGAATTTTTTCCAGTTACAATTAAAACACTCTTTTTTTGTTTCCAAACTCTTCCTCTTGATTTTCCTCTTCCTGCCCTGTGTCTGATTTTTCCGCGAGCATTTTCTAAATCTTTTCCTGCTCCAACTTTGCTTAATATGTCTAAAACATCGCTAGTTCTAGCAGTTTCTTCAAATTTATCTTCAACAATTAAAGGTAATTCTTTTTCAACTATAAATCTTGCTTCAACTAATTTTTTATTCATTGTTGCTGCAATTGCACTCTTAAGAGCTAATCTTCTTTCTTTCTTGTTGATTTCTTCAACAATAGTTTCCCAAGCTTTAAGTGGGTGTGCTGCTGGTCCGCCAACTGCGTGTGGAACTGAAGCAACTCTTCCGTACAATAGAGCTCCTCTATTTATTAATCTTGGTAATCTTGCGTGTTCAACGTTAATTGTTCTGTGTTTAGCAGGTACTCCTCTGTATCCTTTGTATCTTGCTGTGTTCATTTTTCCTGCTCGAGGATTAGCACCTTTTGGTTGCTTCTTTGAAGTTTGCAAAGCTTGTGCTGCTCTTTGAATTAAACTTGGTTTGTATTCAGTAGAAAAAACACTTGGCAATTCAATTTGTGCCTTAACTGTTCCATCAATTCCAATAATGTTTGCTTTTGCCATATTTCATCAACTCAAATTTAATTTTTCACTATACTTTCTACTTTCTGTAATTGTACTCCAACATGCTGTGCAGGTCGTAAGCACTTTCTTAATGCAACGCATCTTTTTGCTGGCCCTGGTAATGAACCGAAGATTAATGCGTAGGGTCCTTCTACCATTCCGAAGTTTTGGAATCCTGCTTTAGGATTAACTTCACTAGCATCATTTGAAATTTTAATTAATTTTTTATTTGATTCAGTTCTGTTCTGGTAACCCATTTGTCCTGCTCTTGCAACAGTCCACATTACAGTGTTTGGGTGCCAGGGTCCGATTGATCCAACAACTCTTACTCTCTTGTTCTTTGGTCTAAGAGATCTAACGTGGAATCTTTTTACTGGTCCTTGGAATCCTTTTCCGCGTGTTACAGCTCTAACATCTAAAAATTCATTTTCATCAAATACTTCATTTATTGCAATTTCTTTTCCTAATTTTTCTTTGCAATAATTTAATTGTTGTTCTTTTGTTCCGCCAATATAAACTTCTGAAACTTCAGGAGTTTTCTTGAATGATGGCTGTGTGTTAACTAATAATGTGAAATATTCTATATCATTTAATTCTTTTTCAAAATCAGCTACAGTGTAAGAATCATTTTTATTTTCTTTTGATTCTTTTTTGCTTGTCTTGTGCTTGAAATTATTTATTTTTCTTTCAAGTTTAGTATCATGGTTTTCAGCTATAACATCGCTTAATACAGTAAATCCGATTTCATCTTTTACATATGCTCTTATTCCAAATACTTTCATTGGAGGGCATTCTACAACAGTTACAGGCACAACAACATCCTGGTTGAAACTAGGGCTTGCTTTGTGAACATTTTTACCCATTACTTGAGTCATTCCTGCTTTATAACATAAAAAATTAAGTGGTTTGTTTTCAGTACCATGTCCCTTTAATGAAGGAGTTTCCTTCTTAGCTCTTACTCTTGGATAGTAGGATAGAGATCCTCTTCGTGGTGCATTAAATTCTGACATAATTTCACTCTTTTCAAATTTTCAAACAATTTGAATACTAAACCAAAAGTTTTTTTTCAAAAACTTTCAAATCCAAAAAATAGATATTTTTTGGTATTTGCTCTTCTTCGACAGCGCTCACCATAATTTGAACTGTCATAAGAGTAGTGTACTCAATAACATATTCCCTAAAAAAAACATTTATAAACCTGCTCCCAAGGCTTACCTCGTAGAGCATTTTTAGAAATTATTAATCTTTATTATTTACCCATCCTTGCGAAGTTGTTGCTTTTGACTTCGGCGAATAATCTAAAATTCCAACTAGAACTACTATTACTAAAATTATTAGTAATATTATTCCTATTGCCCCGGCATTTGTGCCGAATGCAAATAACCCAGCTAATGCTGAATTATTTTGATTACTTGTGTTTGTGTTAGCTGAAATTATTTTACCGTCGGAAGTAAAACTTACTTTTATGTTTCCTTCAGAATAATTTCCGCTTGTTCCTAATTTTTCAGTGAAAGTGTTTTCTCCAGGAACAACTGATATACTTCTTGAAATATCAGGCCACCCTTCAGGAGAATCAATGTTTAAAGTACCATCAAATATTTTGTTTGTAGGATTATCTACTTGTATTGTTAGGGTTATTGTGCTTGAATTGTAATCTCTATCAGTATTAGCACTCATTGTTGCTTCATTTAGAGTACCATTAGCAGTGTTTTTCACTTGAACTGTCTTTGCACTTAAACTGCATCCCTCAATTGTAGGAATAAACTTTATTACACCAGTTTGTGAATTTAATCCGACACTTACTTTTTTGCTTAATGAAGAATTCTTTGGCAGTACTATTACTGTTGGAGAAATATCCATTGTTCCCTCAATAATTATTTTTGCTGTTCTATTGCTTGCATTAGTTATAGTAAATGCTAAGTCACCGTAATTTTCAACTGTAATTGAATCAGGAACTGAAATATTAAATCCTGCACAATTTGGATTTATTGAATTGTTAGCTAAATCAAGTACATTTACATCAAATGTTTTTGTTCCAATTTGAGTAAATGAACAACTTCTCCCATCAGAGAAAATTCCTCTTACTTTTACAGTCCCTTGTAGTGTTCTTGTCTGAGTAACATTAGGAAGTACTGCGTTAAGTATTAAGTCCCCAGTTTGTCCTGGGAAAATATATTTTTCATTGAAATAATTGTTTAAAGTAAAGCTTGAAGATGCAGTTTCAACTGCCAGTACTTCAAATCTTTTTGTAGAATTATTTTTTATTCCAAAAGCTAATTTTTGAGTTGAAGATTCGTCTAGTTCAGTATTTCTTGTTTGTATATCTATATTATCACAATCTGAACTTGTTGAGTAACTAGATCCATCATCATTGCTTGAAGTATTATTAATTGTAACACTGATATTTTTCTTCCCTATTGCTGATGCAGAACAGAAAGTATTTCCTAAATATCCTTCCACGCTTAACACTAATGTAGTTGAAGTTCTGCTTGAAACATACCCGGGTTCAATTAAAAGATCCAAACTGTCATCAGAGTGAGAGTAAACATATTCGGGATAATCAATACTACCTGATTCTATTATAGCACTTGATGAAGAAAAATCCGCATTAGTTATCCTAAAGTCTTTGCTTGTATTATTTTCAATTGTAAAAGTTTTTGTTACATTACTCCCTTCATCAATTGTAATACTGCTTGTGTTTATTTTTATTCCATCACAAGAATTATTTTCAACACTAAGAGTTGCTTCATCAGAATCTTTCACAGTAGTCCCATTCAGTATTGAAGATTCAACCCTAAATTCAGTATAGTTTGAATTACTTCCTGTATTAAATTCATCAGTAAAGTAAACAGAATAATCAGTTTCATTGTCTAACTCAAACGATTCATTTTGAGTCTTAACATCAACCCAATCAGAGGCTGATTCGCTATATTTTGTTATTACTACTTTAGCAGTAAGGTTTGTAGGACAATCATTTCCTGAGTAAGACATGTCAAAAGTTAATTTAATATCAATATCAGAACTTTTTGGAGCAGTTATGCTTGTGTCATAAGACCCATCCGCTTTAAGTTGAGTAACTAAACCAGAAATGTCAACATTACAAGCCAATGCACTAGAAGTCATTATTAGTAACAGCATCAAAACTGACAGTATTCGCATGTTAAATTGCATAAAACCCACCCCAAACTTATTCACGCTAAAAAGATTAACGTGCAATACATACATTGCGTACAAGGAGTATAAATACTTTTCGCTTATTAACTGGAAGAAGTTACAGCCTAATTTACTTCTTTTTTGAGGATATTTGCTTGTAAAGTGCAACTTGCCCAAATAGAGCAATTAACTCGCAAAGCACCATTATTATTAGAAACAAAATAAAGAATAAAATGAATAAACCAATTGTAAAGATAAAACTACTAGACCCAATTTCCCCAAAAGTAGGAACAACACCCATTGGAACAAACGCTATTTGTTCAATTACATAAGCAAGTCCTGTGAAAATTAATTGTATTATAAAAATTAAAAAAGCTTTTCCGCTAGTTAAAGCCCAAGAACTTTTAACTGATTCCTTTATCCCTAAATCTTTTTCAACTATAAGAATACCTGCAAAAGAAACTCTGATAGCATTTCTTACAACCATTATATAATAAATAACAAGTAAAACACATGCAATAATAAGGGATAAAATTCCAAAAGCAGAAATCAATATATTTCCTGAATAAAGTACAAGTAAAAATAATCCTTCAAAGAATAAAACAACCCCAATTATTCCAAACAAAAGCCATTTTAGTTCATACAAACTAAAAAAAGAAACAAAAAACGCAACTATTCCAGACAGACACATTTTGATTGCAAGTTTAATACTAAACTTCTGGAATTTTTTTCCGATTGATTCCAAAGCAAATGAAATTATTCTGTAAGAAAAATAAATTCCGGAAAGGATAGTAACAACTAAAAAAAGCAGTGTGAAAATCAAAGGGATTATAGTGAAAACACTGTACTCAGGAGTAACAAAAAAATACACTCCTACAATTAAGGAAAGAACTGCTAATATGCAGGATAGAAAAAATCCAATTATAATCAAAAATAAAACTAATGTTTCAGCAATCAATTTCTTTTGTTTAAACAAACCAAGAGTTGCAAAAGTCAGAACTGAATTAAAATCAAACTTTTTTAAATAATTAAAATCAAACCCCATATTAAAATCACTCTATAAAAATATTGTAAAGAACATTTTATTAACCTTACAAATCAAGATCAACAAAATGCTCTTTCACCACTCAAAACACATTTAGAATTTTGGTATAAATGGTGGTCTTTCATCAGTAACAAAGAACATATATGCGCCTATCTTTGTCATCCATTCCACTACATTACCCAAAAATCCTGCTCCAATTCTCTTTGCTAAGATTAAGCAAGTTAGGAAATTTATAATCAATAGGATATACAATGCAATTCCTACAAAGATCATTACAATGTACAATACGATTGCATACAATATTCTAACGATTACTTCTACTCTACTAACCTTATCATCAGGTTTTACACTAACACTAACACTCATTAAATCACCTCAAAATTACTATTAGAAGTAAGATTTTGGCATTTAAATAATTGCCTATTTTTAAAAAAGAAGTCAAAACAACAACAAAAATTATCTAAAAAATTTAATTTACCCTTTAATGCAAATCATTGGTTTGAGTTTTGCTACTTTATTAGATATCCCGGTGTCATCCATTACTTTGACTACCTCCAAAATATCTTTGTAAGCATCAGGCGCTTCTTCAGAAAGTCCTTTTGCTGAACGCGCTTTTATTATTATTCCTTTTTCACTTAAAGATTTCAACAATTCTTCCCCGCTCCACTTTTCAAAAGCAGCAGTTCTTGACATACTTCTTCCAGCACCATGAATTGTTGAGCCAAATGTTTCAAACATTGCAAGTTTAGTTCCTTTCAAAATAAATGAATTTGTTCCCATTGAACCGCCGACAATTACTGGCTGACCAATAGAGCGGTACTTAATAGGAACATTAATATTATTTGGACCAAATCCTCTAGTTGATCCTTTTCTTTGAATTAATAATTTTCTTTTTTTTCCTTCAACAAGATGCGTTTCAATTTTTGCAGTATTGTGTCCAACATCATAAAATGTTTTTGTATCATATTCACTAATCCCAAATACTTTTGCAATACTTCTCTTAACTAAAGTCCCTATAACTTGTCTATTTGCAAATGCCGCATTTGTTCCCGCATTAATTGCAGAAAAATATTTTTGCCCTTCTTCTGAATTGAAAGGAGCACAAACTAAATCTCTATTATTAATTTGAATATTGTATTTTTTTACTGCAATATCAAGAACTGGCAAATAATCATTTCCAATTTGATGCCCTAAAGCACGAGATCCGCAGTGAATGCTTACAAAAGTCCCACCTTCACTTAATTCAAATTTCTTTGCAGCAGCAACATCAAATATTTTTTCTATTTTCTGCACTTCACAATAGTGATTCCCTGAACCCAAAGTCCCAATTTGATCACATGCTCTTTCTTTTGCTTTGTCTGAAACAGAAGTAGGATCAACTTTTTTTAGTTTTCCTTTTTCTTCTATAAAAGTTAAATCTTTTTTCTTTCCATACCCTCTTTTTACAACATACTCTGCACCAAGGGTAAGTACTTCATCCATTTCGCTTTTAGTTAATTTTAGTTTTCCGCCAATTCCTACTCCTGCAGGAACATCTTTGAATAATTGCTCTGCAAGCTCCTTCTTTTTTGATTCAATTTCTTTTGCAGTTAATGGAAGAACTAGTGAATGCACTCCGCAGTTAATATCAAAACCGGTAGCAGCAAATGTGATTACCCCGCTGTTCAAATCTGAAGCTGTAATAGTTCCAATTGGCGCACCATAGCCTGGATGAATATCAGCTAATGATACAACCCCAACTAATCCAGGAAGTGAAGAAATATTTTTTAATTGATTAAGAGAGCTATTTTGATTTGCCGCTTCTTTGTTAAGCACTGAAACTATTTTTTCATCAGCAAATATTTTTGGAGAAATATTCATTTTTTCTTCTTTAGAAAAAGAATAAACATTTCTTCTTAATTTTTTCAATTCCATACAAAATCACATTTTAAAAATAACTCTTACACATCAACAATGCATTGTGCGACCCACATACCTTTGTTTGATTCTACCTTCAATTCAGAATATGTTGGCGCTTTTACATCAACTTTAAAGAAGTGCTTTTTTGAATCAATTTTTTCCCCAAAGAGAGTTGCTTTTAGAACAAATTCTTCTTTGTCTTCTTCATTTTTTTCTTTTGAGATATTAACTCTGAATTTTGAATAAATCATTTTTTTCTTGTCTTTTATATAAAGCAATTCATTAAGAAAAGAAACTAACAAAGCTTGTTCATCCTGGGCAGTTATTTTTATTACATGACTCTTTTTTGGTTCAATTGAATTAATATCAACCATTACACTCATCATTGCACTCGCACATTCCTCAAAAGCACTGTTCATTGAATTACCTTTGCCGCGAACACCAATATCAGCTTTATTTTCAAAAGTTTCAAAACTCATAAATAACCACTTCAAATTTATTTTTTTAAATTATTTATTTCTAGATTTAATTTTTAATTTTCCACCCATAACCCTTTTTGGAACACAAATATTTTCATACAAAAAATATAACGCAACCATTCCCCACACCCCTTCGAGAATGAAGAATATTTGCGAAGCTGTTAAATAAGCATAGACAAATAAAAGCCCTGACCCGATTAACTGCATTAAATAATACAGAGTAATTTTATATCTTGTTTTTTTTCTTACATTAAAAATAAACGCAACTAAAAGTATCACAAGCCCCATTACTCCAACTAAACTTGTAAATAAACCCATTTTTTCTCATCCTTAAAAATTTAATACATTTTTTTATTTTTCCTATTTTTCCACTCTTTAAATGGAGCAAGTATTTTTTTATCCTTAATATGAATCATCCTTAAATATTTAGTCTTAGGGGCCAAGTTTATATCATTATAAATATTCTTATCGCTAAATCCAATTTTATCAGCATCTTCTCTCGTGCACCCATAATATAATTTTTTTATTCTCGCCCACTCTATTGCGGCTAAGCACATTGGGCAGGGTTCGCAACTAGAATAAATTTCACAGTCACCTAAATCAAATCTCTTTAATTTTTTAGCGGCTTTTCTTATAGCAGTTATTTCTGCGTGAGCCGTAGGATCAAGGGTTTTTAGAACCATATTGTGAGCTAATGAAATAACTTTTCCCTTTCTTACAATTACTGCTCCAAATGGACCGCCGTCTTTTGCTCGCATTCCTTTGAATGCTTCACTAGTTGCTTTTTGCATGTAATCCATATTAGAACTAGGGAAAAGGGTGTTTTTATACTTTCTCAGAGAGTAAAGAACTCCATAAACTGGTGAGCAGTTACAATCTTCACCCCATTAAATTTATTCATTTTTAGCAAGTGTTTATCACCAGAAATTATAAATTCTGCATTCGCTTCAAGCGCCACTTCAAGCACCTTATTGTCATCCTTATCCTCACAATCAAATACTCTTTGAGTTGGTTGAATTAATTGAAAAATTGATTCAAAAAAAGCTGCTTTATTTTCAGCATTTTCTATACTTTCATCAAAGTCCCTAATTATTGAATTTTTGTACTCCTCAATTAAATCTATTGAAGAACAAGCAATTAATTTTTTATTTAAAACAAAATCAACTATTTTCTTTGGATTTCCAAACCAATAACTTGCAGAAATTAAAATATTAGTATCAAGAACTACTTTTAGTCTTTCATCTTTCTGCGTCTGTGAATTATATCTACTACATCTTCTTCTTTTATCCCTAAAGAAGTAACTCTCTTGTTCCCCTCTTTCACCATTTCGTTCCATTTCATCAATAATTCTTTTTTTGATGGAGTTTTTAATTTCTGTGCAACCAATTTGCCGGCGTTAAAATCCATTGCAATTGCATCGCCCTGAACAAGGCCAAGACTTTCTCGTATTTTTTGCGGAACAACTAATTGTCCTCTTGCACCCATTATAGCAACTTCAACCATTTTTCAATCACTACCAATACTTGTTGCAGAACTTATTAATAAGATTATCTGAAAGTAAGAAACTCTGATTTAATGTAAAAAAGGCAAATAAATAAAAAAAATATAATTATAGAAAAATTAAAAAAAGATTTTAAGTTTGAGGAAATCCTCAAACCAAAATTAAAACTAAACTAGCTTATTTATCCTTCCAAAAGCGCCTTGTTAAGGTGTTGCAAACAAAGTTTGCGATACTTCGCAAAAGCAAAAGCTTTTGTTTAGTGCGCGAAAGAATTTATAGTGTCTTTCGACACTATAGAAAACTAATTAGAATATTCATCCTTTCAAATCGATTTCAAGTTGAACGTTTTCTGGGATTTCTACTCTCATAACTCTTTTCAAAGTTCGTTCGTCTGCTTGGATATCAATTATTCTTTTGTGGATTCTCATTTGCCATTGTTCGTAGGATTCAGTTCCCCCACCACATGGGCCTTTTCTTGTAGCAATACATAGTTTCTTAGTAGGTAATGGAATTTTTCCAGAGTGTTTTGCTCCAGTCTTTTCCGCAACATCTACAATTCTGTTGCATATATCCTCTAATGTATCAAAACTAGTACTACTTAACTTTATTCTTGCTGTCTGCATCAAAACACCCTCTTCTCCATAAATATAATGCTCTAAAGGACTTCTAGTCCTTTAGGCAAAGGACGGAAATCGGAAAAAACTCCGACCCCCGCTTTCTAATTGTTTTTAGGTTTAAACCTTCACTTGCATTTTAGGCTTTTTCTATTTCTAGAACTACTCCTGCAGCTACAGTTTGACCCATATCTCTGATTGCGAATCTACCCATTTGTGGGAATTCTGAGAATTTTTCTATACATACTGGTTTAGCTGGTGTAATCTTTACGATTGCAGCATCTCCAGTCTTTAAGAACTTTGGATTCTCTTCAACAACTACTCCAGTCTTAGGATCCATTCTCTTTCTTAGTTCAGTCAAAGTCATTGACATTTGTACTGTGTGTACGTGGAACACTGGTGTGTACCCTACAGGTATTGCTGTTGGGTGGTTCAACACAACAATTTGTGCTACGAATGACTTAGCAACTGTTGGTGGGCTAGTTACGCTTCCAACAACATCTCCTCTTGACATATCTTCAGCACTCAATCCTCTGATTGAGAATCCGATATTGTTTCCAGGCTTTGCCATTTGTAATTGTATGTGGTGTTCTTCTAAAGTCTTAATTTCTCCAGTTTTTCCTGAAGGCATTACTATAACTTTATCACCAGGTTTTACAGTTCCTGTTTCTACTCTTCCAACAGGGATTGCTCCAACACCTTTGATGTTATAAACATCTTGTAAAGGTATTCTTAATGGCTTATCAACTGGTGAAGGTGGTGCTTGTAAATTATCTAAAGTATCTAACAAACTCTTTCCAGTGTACCATTTCATGTTTTCAGTTTTCTTAACAACATTGTCCCCTCTCCATGATGAGATTGGAACTACTTTAATATTGTCTGGCTTGTATCCAATACCAGTTAACAACTTAGTAACATCTGCAGCTAGTACTTTGAATTTAGCTTCATCATAGTTAATTGAATCCATTTTGTTCATTGCAACAACGATTTGCTTTATTCCCATTACTTGTGCTAAAAATGCGTGTTCTTTTGTCTGTGGCTGAATTCCACTTTCTGCAGCTACAACTAAAACAGCTACATCAGCTTGACTTGTTCCTGTTATCATGTTCTTAACAAAGTCCTTGTGTCCAGGAGCATCGATAATTGTGAATTGGTGGTTCTTAGCATCAAATCTCTTGTAAGAAACATCGATTGTAATTCCTCTTTCTCTTTCTTCTTTTAAGTTATCCATTACATAAGCAAATACGAAAGTTCCTTTTCCTCTTGATTTTGCTTCTTCTTCAAGTTTTCTATATTCCTGTTCAGATAGAGCTCCTCCATCGTAGAGTAATCTTCCAACAGTTGTTGATTTACCTGCATCAACGTGTCCAATGAAAACAACGTTAATTAATTCTTTTTCAGCCATTTTACATTCCTCCAATGAATCTTAATCGCATACTTTAATTAGCGTCGAAGCAAAATTCTACTGAATTTTGCGCGACCCGTAAAACCAGGTTTTACTCGGTCACTCCGCGACTTTTAGCCATTCACCGGCAACGCATTATACAAATTCTCCCTTAGAAACCTTTTAAAACCATCCGTTAAATCGAGAAAAATTTGTAGAATGAGGAATTATTAGTTAGTACTTATTACTGCAAAAGGAATTTCATTTCCTTCTTCCCAGCAAGTAGTTATGAAATCCACATCATTGTAAAAAGAATTCTTAAAAATATCTTTTAAATTTACATGAGGCGCCCCAACCCAAACTTTTGGTATACCATTTGGATATGTAAGAACCCATTTTGCTTGATACATATTCACCCAATCATACTGCTCAGCCATTGAATCAACTAAATAATCATCTAATTTAAGTTGAAGAATACTTCCATCAATTCCATTAACATCAATTGATTTACCAACAGCCAGTTCTATTGTTCCTTTTATTTGCTGACAAAGTGGTTTTGCAGGTAATTTTACAAGGGAATAATTTATTACTGCTTTTTCTTTTGAAGAAACTACTGCGCACTTATAATCAATTGGATAATAATCTCCTACTACTACCGCAACATAATTCTTCCAAGCTTCTAACTTAATTTCTGCAATTCCGTTTGAATTTGTATTTACAATTATAGGCTTAGCTGACAAGTTGAGAGAACAAACATCTAATTTAGATTCAGTAAAATTTACTTGAGCTCCTTCAATAAACCAACCAGTATTTGCATCAGTTACATAGACTTGCAAATATCCATTTTCAATTGGAACTACCCCGCAATCAATAGAACATGTTTGTGAAGTTTCAGTTCCATTACACATTCCATCTCCGCAAGTTGGAACTTGAGTGCATCCAAAAAATAAGAATAAAGAAAGAACTAATAAAAAAATTAAACCTAACTGTTTCATAATAAAGATAACAACAAGGGAACTATATAAATTTACCTTAAAGATATTTTAGAATCTAAAGATAAAAAAACTTAAAAAAAGATTTTAGTAAAGGGAACTTTATCCCTTTACTAATTAAACTAAACTTTATTCTAAAAAGAACTGCCAATTCTTCATTTCTTCTGGCATTCCTTTTCTCTTTCGGATTTCTTTTGTTGTTGCTAATTGAAGTTCTCTTGGAAGTAATTCGTATCCGTAGTATTCTCCGGTCCAAACTGCTCTTCCTTGTGTTGCGCCTCTCATAGCTGAAGAGAATCCAATTAATTCCTTAACTGGAGCTTTTCCAATTATAATTGATGAATCTCCTTCTTGACGCATTTCAGTAATTTGTACTCTTCTTCCACCAAGTTCTCTTGAAGCTGAACCCATCTGGTCTTCTGGTACTGTTATTGTTAGTAATTGTTTTGGTTCAAATAGACTAGTTCCTGCTTGTAACATGCATGCATATATTCCTCTTGTCATGCATGGCAAGATTTGTGCTGGTCCTCTGTGGATTGAGTCTTCGTGAAGAGTTGCATCTTCAAGCTCTACCATTACACCTTGGCACTTTTCTTTTGCAAGTGGCCCTTCAGCCATTGCATCTTTGAAAGCTTGTATTACAAGTTCTCTAATTTCGTGCAGTGCTGAAATTCCTCTTGTTCTGTCAATTAAAACATTCATTCCTTCAACAGCCCAAACTTTCTTTGAGTCATCAGTGTCAAATCCATATTCTTGCAATTTAGCAATTGATTCAGCATTCTTGAATTTTACTTTTGCATTGAATGGCTTCTCAGCTAATTTATCATAAATTTCCTGAGGAACAGGGTGCACGCGTAGTTTAAATTTATTGTGTTTGTTTGGAGATTTTGCTTCCAATATTTCACTCTCTGTTGCTATTCCTTCATGGTAAACAACAATTGGTGCTGAAGTTTGAATTTCAATCTTAGCGTTATTAGTAATTCTGTATGTGTTTACTTCTAAGTGTAGTTCTCCCATTCCACTCAACAAGTGTTCTCCAGTTTCCTGGTTAATTGTTGTTCGTAAATTAGGATCTTCTTTTGAAAGTTTGTGTAAAACTTCAATTAACTTAGGCAAATCTTTTGGATTCTTTGCTTCAATTGAAACTGTCATAACTGGTTCAGCGTTACTCATAAAACTTTCAAATGGTTTAAGCTCTTTATCAGTTGCAACTGTTTCACCAGCGTAAACATCTTTTGATCCAACTATTGCAGCAATATTTCCTGCTTCTGCTTTAGAAATTGAAACAAAGTCGTGTCCCATATACACTCCAACTTTTTGTACTTTTATTTCTTTATGAGAACCTAATAAATAAACTATATCACCAGGGTGCAAAGTTCCAGAGTATATTCTTCCAGTAGCAACATCTCCTGCGTGTGGATCAACTGATACATCAGTTACAACCATTGAGATTGGTCCTGACTGGTTGCATGCTTGCATTGCTTTTGCAATTGGAGTTTCCATTTCTCCGCCCCAAATTTTTTGTATTCTGTAATTTTGAGCAGTCATTGGATTTGGCAAGTGTTCAATTACCATCTGTAGTACAACTTCGTGTACTGGAGATAATTTTGCAAGTTCATCCTGCTGATCGTTCTTTAAGTATTCATAAACTTGTTTGAAGTTTATTCCTGATTTTTGCATGTATGCGGCACTTACTCCCCACTTTCTTTTAGCAGATCCGAATGCAACAGTTCCTTTCTGGATACTTACTTGCCATTCTTGCTTGAATTGTTCAGGAGCATTTCTTTCAATTAAAGTATTTACTTTTGCAATTACTTTAATGAATTTTTCCTGCATCTGCTGTTCAGTAGCATTTAATTCTTTAATAATTCTGTCAACCTTGTTGATGAATAAAACTGGTCTAACATATTCTCTCAAAGCTTGTCTTATTACGGTTTCAGTTTGTGGCATTACTCCTTCAACTGCATCAACTAATAATATTACTCCGTCAACAGCTCTCATTGCTCTAATTACTTCTCCAGTAAAGTCAACGTGTCCAGGAGTATCAATTAAGTTTACTAAGTATTTTTGGTTCTTCCAATCAAATCCTAGTGAAATATTAGCAGCATTAATCGTAATTCCTCTTTCCTGTTCCTGATCTTCATAATCCATCATCTGCATTTCTCCAGCTAATGCTGAGTTAATTAATCCTGCAGCTGCAATCAAAGAATCAGACAATGTTGTCTTACCGTGATCAATGTGGGCAACAGTCCCAATATTTCTAATATTTGCTCTATTTGACATTAAACCTTCTACTGTTTCAACCATCGCTTCTGTTCTGCCCATTAAATCACCTATAAAAAAAATTATTTCTCATTAACCCAAAAATAATCAAGTTAACTGAGAAAATAAAAATAATTCCTCGCAAAAAAGTATAAACTTTTTTGCAAAGAGTAAAATTGCTTTCATCTTGAAGATTTTGCAATTCTTTCAACTTCATCTTTTCTCTTTATTGACATACTTTTAATATCATTGCTTGCTGCAGCCATTATTTCATCAGCTAAAGCTTGTGCTGCTGTTACTTTTTTATTAAATGATGAACCAAATCCACCTAAAGCTAAATTCTTTATAGCTTCATCTAATCTTTTTAATGGAGCTAAGTCAACAGCCAAAGTGTAAGATACTCCACCTTTTTTTACTCTTGTTACATCTTCTCTTGGTGCTGAGTTTTCTAGAGCCTTAACAAAAACTTGAATTGGATTTTGTTTTAATTGTTTTTCAATTATTTCAAAAGCATCTTCAATAATTTTAACTGCTTCAATTTTCTTTCCGCAAGATCCTCGTCCTCTAATAACTTTTCCAGACAATTTTCTTTTTCCTTGCCCTGATCTCATTATTTTGTTAATTAATCTTTCAACAATATTCAAATTTTGTCTTTCGAATCTTCCTCTTGTCTTTCTTCCGAATGAATGTGGAACAACAACAGGATCTAAGTTAATGTATCTAACTAAACTCAAATCAGTTACTACTACATCATCAAATGACCATCTGTTAAATAATTTGTAATCAGCGAATTGAGATCTTTTTTTAACAAAAACACTTTTCACTTTTTCTTTAGTAGCTTCTACTGGTGCATCTTTGCTAAATTCTTTTTTTACTTGAACTTTAGCTTCTTTTGCAACAGGTGCTTTTGCTTCTACATTAGCTGCCACTTTTGGAGCTTCAACTTTTGATTCAATTTTTTGTTCCATCCTAAATCCACCCTATTATCTTAATATTTATCTCTTAGACTTTTCTTTCTTTCCAGTTCTTAACATTTCTAATGCAATTCCGTTTACGTGAGTAACTCTGTACTTAACACCCCAAAGGTCTCCTTTTGGACCGTTTTGAGCTCCACCAAGTCCTTCAACAATTACTTCATCGTGTTCATCAATAAATTTTATTGCTCCATCATATGGTGCAAGTGCAGTCAGTTCTTTTCCATTTTTGATTAACTGAACTCTTACGCACTTTCTAATTCCTGAGTTTGGCTGCTTTGCTTCAACTCCTCTCTTTTCAAGTACAATTCCTTTACCTTGAGGAGATCCTTCAAGTAAGTCTTTGAAAACATTATTCTTTGCTCTTGTTTTCTTAATGGATCTAACATCTTTCTTTATCCATTTTTGTCTCTTTCTTTCTAAACTTTTTCCTGCGAATTCTCCATTACCCATCGTTAATCAACCTTTGACTTAAAATATTTAATTTTGTTCTAAGAGAATTGTTCTCTTTTAGCTCACCATTCTTACTAGAAACCTTAAAAGAAACCTTTTTAAATGAGGGGGGCTGACTCAAAATGAGTTATCACCACAAAGCATATATTCATTTTTGCTCATAATTCAGTCATGAGCTATATCAGTCAAAGAATCGTAAAGGGAAAAAAATATTATTACTTGGAAGAATCTTTTGAATATAAAAAAAAGCTAGTGAAAGAAAGTGTATATTTTGGCTCAATGTACCCTTCAAACGATGAGATTTTTTTAGGTTACGAAGTTTTGAAGAGAACATGCCTTGCAAGAAATCACACCGTAATTGTTCCACCATTAACTGAGTTTATCAGAAACAGGACTGCAAGAATACTTGAAGAAAATAAAAACAGATACTTGAACTATACTAAAAAGTTAAATAAAAAAGAAATCCAAAAAATAACTGAAGAAAAAATAAATAATTTAAATCAAATTTCGTTAGTCTTGGAAAACCCCGACATAAATAAAAAAAATCTAAAAAATTTATTTGATTACTATGCTGAAGGTATTGCAAAAAACGAACCCTTAACAGAAATTAAAATAAAGAAAATGTATTCACTAATTTTAGGCCACAATGAAATTGAAAATTGGAATTATGATTCAAAAGTACTTCACCTGTTTTTAACTTGGTACAAAGAGAAAAATGATTTAATTTATCAGATCGAATTTGCAGCAAAATTTTGCGCAAAGTTTTATAATTTAAAATTATTTCAAGAAAACAATTTAATTTTATCAGTTATTTTGATGAACTATATTTTGGAGCAAAAAGGTTTTCCTTACTGCATTATCCAAAAGAAAAGAATTAGCACATTTAATAAAGCGATTGAGAATTCAGGAGAAGAAAATTTTAAACCAATTACTGATTTTTTGATTAAAGAAGAAATTAAAACAACGAGAAAAATTAGCAATTAATCCAAATTAATTTTAATAAAAAATAATTAATTTACAATTACTTCAAGCCCAAAGTTTCTCATAATTAATTCTTTTACTCTTCTTATTCTTGAATTATTTTTGAATGCTTTTGCTTTTGAAGAGAAGTCAAGATTAATTATTAACTTCTTTGCATTAGTTTTTGCTGAAAGAAAATTTACTTCCATTGCATTTGCAAATACATCTTCTGCTTTTTCAAAGTACGGGACAAATTCTATTTTTTTGTTTAATTTGTTTTGAAGTTCTTTAACATTAACCGCTGCTTTTCCAATTGCTTTTCCCATTAATTGTTCAGGAACAAAAAAAGACACAAGTGTTTCCTCTACAAGACAATCTTTTGGCATTACCCCAGTCACTTGATTTAATGCATTCATTAGCATTATTTCATTCATACTTAATTTCATAAAAAAACACCCGTTTTAATTTTTAAAAAATAAAAAAAGCTTGAATTGTTTTCACAATTCAAGAACTTTACTTTTTCCTGCATCTAAAATTAACATTACTGATACTGTAAATGGCTTTCCACAAACACTACCTAAAACAAGCCCAGTGTCGAAGTATTCATAAAACTTTTTTCCTTCAACAACCACTAATTGTTTTAGTGTTTCTTTTTCGTTTGTTGGCATGTTTTTACTTACAATAATCATTTCGCCTTGTCCGGCCAAAATATTTTTTCTCGCAACTTTTGTTCCGAAAACTACTTTTCCGGTATCAACTGCTCTTCTTATTTCCTTATTTGCTTCAATATCCATTCTTTTCACCTTTTTGAAAAATTTTAGGACATTAAGAACGAGTAAAATATTTCCTTACTCCAAAAAAAACTTCAATTCAATGAAGCCCTTTCTTCTCAAGGTCTTAAACTTAAAATAACTAATTTAAGGAGAATTTATAAATGTCTGGTTTTTTAAATAAAAAAAGGGTCAAGTTTAATTTGAAGGGTATAACTTAGTTATTCTGATTTTATAGTTATTTTCAGTAATAATTTTATTTTGATCATCAGGACTTACTATATACAAAGGATTTGATTCCCTAAACACCAAATCAATATCAAGCGAATTATCCAACAACCTACAATAACTAAATTCATCAATTTTTTCAAATGAAGAATCACTAATAGGAGTAACATTATCTATCAAATCAAATATAGAATTACAATCAACCTCTTGACCTTGTGCAGTTAAATTCTTCAAATTAACAGCATACTTTCTCGCTTCATAAACCGCCTTAAGAAATCTCAAAGGAATTTCAATTTTCAAATTCTTCTTCTCAAAAATAGGAATACTACCCACAATTTTTTGAGACCCGACAGTTCCATCGCCACTCATTAAATCTGTCGCAAGTATCTTAGGAAGTGAATTTAATTCAGAATCAGTTAAATTACTTAAAGGATAATTCAAAGTAAGAGTTCCTTCCGCACACGCACCTTCACTACAATTGTTTATTGTTATAAATTCAAATCCATCCCCGCCCCTTTTAACTGAAGTATTCAATAACTCTAAAATCTTTTGTTTATTTTTTTTGTCAAAAGAAAAAGCATAAGCGTAAAAATTACTAGTGCCATATTCCCCAACAGTATACTGTGAAAAATAGCTATTAAAAAAATTCTCTGCTAAAAATTGATCAACAGCACTAAAAGACCCATTAGAGTCCATCAAAAACACAACTGTGAATTACCACACCCTAAAGGGTGTGGCTTCTTATTGTTAGCGCGTTTAGAAC
>JAVHOV010000003.1:0-5735 GCA_036170245.1 archaeon
GACTAGGGGAAGAGAATACCCCGGTAAACAAACCAACAACAACCAAAGCAATAACAACAACAATTGCCAAAATAACCAAATACTCAACAGTACCCTGTGCAGAAAAATTTCTATTATAAAACATAAAACATTAACCACTTTCACAAATATAAACTTTTATTATTTTAGTTCCAAGCACCAAGACCCGATTGCTTTCCACCGTTAATTAAATCTTCTCTAGAGTAGCCAAGTTCTTGCATAATTTTTATAACCGCAGGCAATACTTGATTTTCGATGTAATAGTCAGTGTCATAATCGCCTTCAGAAACATACTCTTCAAGTTCAGCTTTGTCTGAAATACTCATCTTCCCCTTTCCTTTTGTAATAATAAATGAGAGCATGCTTCCCACACCAAGTTCTTTTCCTCTCTTGATTGCTTTTTCTGCAGCAGCAACGTGTGGCCCAATTGCAGTGTAATCCTTAATATCTCTTTGAAGAAGAGTCATTATTACTAAATCTTTTTTTGCAACACGGCCTTCTTTTAAATCAGCAAGCATTTTTTTTACAAAGGAAATTGCTTTTTCAGGTTTTCCTTCGTTTAGCACTAGTTCAATTACTTTTTTCTGAGTTTCTTTTGCAGCATTGCACCAGTCTCTTCTAACATACTCAAATCCAACAATCTTCAAATTTCCTTTTTCATCAATGAGAGCATATTTTTTCTTTGCAGCTCCGCCTTCTTTTTTTGTTACAAATATTCCTCTCTTATAAAACCCATCAAGTTCTAGTTCCATTCCTTCAGGCAATTCTTTATTCACACTCTCACTAAACTCTTCAACATCTTTCTTTGTCTTCTTGTTCATTAAAAGGAATGTTGAATCTGTATTATGAAGCAATATTTGTCCGCAAGCATCAACAAAATTGTTATTTTTTTCAACACTCAAATCATAAACAAATCCATCATAATCCTCTTCAATTATTTTTGTTTTAAATTTTTCATTCATTTTGTCGCAGGTTTTCAAGGCATAAGCATTTTTATCTTTCCTAAATTGGATTGAATAATTTCTCCCCATTTGCCTTAATAATAAACTTAACCCAGAAATCAAGCCAATTGAATTTGTAGTGTAACTAAAATTTTTATTAATGTATTCTTTAGTATATCTTAGTTTTTTATTTACTGAGTGACTTCCATCACCTTCAACCATTTTTTCAAGCAAAATAGTTTTGTACTTTAAAGGAACATTAAATATGAATTGGGGTAAATTTTTCCCCCTACTTTTTTGTCCACAAAGTTGCCTAAAGAATACTGCTGTTGTTTCATTCATCATTTGCAATTTATGTGTGTGATCTTCATAAACAACCGTTTTTTTCATTTTTCCATAAGTTAAAGTCCTAATCTTTTTGTTTGACTTAATTATGCATGTTTTTGCATTAGCAAATAAATTGTGATAATCTTCTTCTATTTCTTTTAGCCAATTTATATTAGATGAAGCAATACTTGCCCCGCATTTGAACTTTGAAGTTTCTATTGTTGAAGAACTTCCCTCAGGAATATAAGCCCCTAAAAGTTTGCATAAAGAAACAAATTCTGAAGAATTCACCCCAATAAATCTCTTTATTTTTATTTGATTTTTTATAT
The DNA here is from genome assembly GCA_036170245.1 of archaeon. Lineage (GTDB taxonomy): Archaea > Iainarchaeota > Iainarchaeia > Iainarchaeales > JAAZKV01 > JAAZKV01. The sequence continues at coordinate 1,616 of JAVHOV010000003.1, forward strand.
TAAAGAATCCAAACCAAACATACTTTTCATCACTATGCCACTGACTAAATTCATTCACCCCTTTGTATTGACGCGTATATTTATAATTTTTTAATAATTCAAATAAATCAATCTGAGTTATTTCTTTACTAGAAGGAATATTATTTACACTAAACAACTTTTCACTAATCATATCAGTTGGTTTTTTCTCAATTAATTTATTAACCTTATTCAGAATCATTAAAGAATGATCTTGGGTACAAATAGTTTCCCCATATTTTTGATTTACCCTGTATATTTTCTTCTTAGTTTTGTGTCTTATTAGTTCTTTTATTTTTGCCCACTCAGGCAAAAGAGTTTCTTTGTTCACCGATAAAGCTTTATACCCTTGAATCAAACGTACCTCTTTCCCACTTCTTTGAGTTAAAAACCCTTTACTTTGTTCAAACAAGTCTTCAATACTAATTACTTCAATTTCCCCTTTTGGATTTAGCACTGTCACAAATCGGTCTTTTATTATACTATCCCCGTACAAGACCTTGAATCCAGCTTTTTCAGCCTTTCCTATTGTTGCTTGAATATACCCTCGAGCTAAAGCTGTAGTAGCGCTTGCACATTCCCTTGAGTACCATCTTGCTCGAGCATAAGCCAAATACCCATATACTGAATTTAGAACAATCTTTAGCGCCCATTGTTTTGCAAATAATATTTTGTCGTCTACCCCATCTTCTTTCTTTTTCCTTTTGTATTCCCGTTTTAGAACCAATCTCTGTTTTAGCATTTTCTCTAATATTTCAGGAAACAGTCCTTTTTGTTTCGTGCAAAACCAAGTGCCGTCAGGAGTAGAGTTCTTTTCTTTGCATTCAGGGTGAGTGCAGTTAAGTGTATCAGGACTCAAGTTATGTGAGATTATAATGCTTGGATAAAGTGAAGCAAAGTCAAGTACTGCAATATCTTCATGAAGCCCCGATATTGGTTCTTTTACAAAAGCTCCTTTAATTGGGTTAGTTGATCTTTCCTGTATTTCTGGTTCTTTAGGTTTGTTTGGCGCAATCATCCCACGAGAGTGTGCCTCTTTTAGAAGTAAATCTTCAACCATTTGAGAGGTTGAGTTTCTTGTAGTTTCATAGAGCGTTTGTGAAGTTAGTTTTGATATTTCTACAAACAGCGGCAAAAAGTCTTTTGCAATTCTAAATGCAGTTCTTGAGTCTTTCAGATTGTAATCAACCAGTCTCTCCATTTTTTTCTTGTCTTTGCCTTCCCAAGCTTCATTAATTTCACTAGGATAAACTTTTTCTTTGAATTCACCAAATACTTTTTCAGATACACTTTCAATATCCATTTTAACAGTATTAATTGCCCCAGTTCGAGCTAATAGTTTTATTATTTGAAAAGAATCAATGTGTTGTATTCCCTGTAAGCGAGTAGCATTATCCAAGCCATGTCGCATAGTTCGAGGAACAGCCCCATTTATTTTAAACTCAACTCCAAGTTTTTTTGCCCTGTCACGAGTATAAGCAAAATCAAAGTTATCCCCATTGTAAGTTATGATAAAGCTGTTCTTGCTGTCATTGAGTTCTTTTATTGTTTCAACTACAAGTTCTTTTTCAGAGTTCAATATCTCTAAGCCATCTACTTTTACAGTATTATAAGAAATTACTCTTTCATAGTTTTTTGTTTTTGAATTCAAATTCAGATTTTTTGCAACTATCGAAGTCATTAGTATGGGTTCCGCCCCGATTGCAAATTTTTTCCCAGAGAATGTTTCAAGGTCAAACGCCATTGCCATTCCTTCAAACTCTCCGTCAATTACTTTGACGTTTTCAATTACCCTTGCCTTTCCTTCTAAACTAACATCAGTAAATACTTCCTCATCTTCATCAGTACTTTCCAAATCCTTTTTAGTTTCTTTTTTTGTTTCTATTAGAAACTCTTCTTCATCAACTACATTATATTCAATCCAGTTTCCAGGTTCCAAACGAGTGTCCAACAAATAACGCTTTGCATAAGGAACATCATATTCATATTTTTCAAATCCAAGTTCGGAGAGGAATTTTCTTACGGCAACCAGATAAGATACTTTGCTAAAAATTAGTTTTAGCACTTCTTTTGAATTATGAATAAGGCCTGTATCTTCAACCCGCAGCACTTTAAACTTTTCTTCAAATCCAAAAACATAGTCAGAAAGTTCTTTGATTGTTTTTGCTTTTTCTTTCTCAGTACAAGTAACATACAAGTAAGGCCTAAATTTTTTGTCCTTGAGCCAAAAGTGCTTCCCTTCGTTTTGAACAAAAAGAGAAATGATTGAAGAGTCAAGTTCATCAAAGTAAGTAACATCAAGGAGCAGTGCTTTCTCTTTAACCATTAAATATTAAAGAAAGAAAGAGATTAAAAAAGTAGTTAAAATGAAGATTTACTGCCAACTTAATTTTGGATAGTTATTGTCCACCCTAACCCAATTTTTATCTACCCCAAAAGTCCAATTGTTTGCATCGAAAGTATTGTGTTGTATTGGAACATTATAATCGTTTGCAAGTGCAACTTTAGGATAAAATGCATTTATATCAAAACCTTTTGTGCAACTAGTGCAAGTTCCGTTCCCACAACAATTAGTTTTTGAATTATACCACCATACATTTGACAAAGTCCCACCTGCTTTTGTTCCAACTAACCCACCAATAGTTGAACTGGTGCACCCTGAAGGAACTGAACAATTTACATTTGTTGCAGAAAAAGAATTAGAAATATTCCCAGAATATTGATAGCCAACTAAACCACCAATTCTTGCCCATGCATACATATCCCCTGAAGAATAAGAATTAGAAATATTTCCATCATTTCTGCCAACTAAACCACCAACATAATTTACAACCCACTCATTACTCGAACGAGAATACGAATTAGAAATTAATCCAGTAGAGTACCCTACAAGTCCTCCAACATTATCCCACCCCCCAAGCAATCGACTTGTTGAATATGAATTAAAAATTGAACCAGAAGAATAACCAACTAAACCACCCAAATTAGTAGTATTTGAACCATTAACAGTTCCTGTTGCATAACAATTAGAAATTGAACCAGAAGAATAACCTGCCAAACCACCGTTATAACTTGAAGACCCTTCAAAATCATAAATGGTAGTCACATTTGAAGTTGAATTTGAATTAAAAATTGACCCAGTAGAATAACCTACAAGCCCCCCTGCATAATCATGTCCATGTATTGATGCCCCTATTGAATTTGAATCAGAAATTGAAGAAGTAGAATAACCAACTAAACCACCAACATAAATTCCAGGAGATTCATCAGGATCTAATATAGATACTGTTGAAAATGAATTAGAAATTGGCCCAGTAGTAGAACCAACTAATCCACCAATATAATCCCCGTCTTGTAAATTCGTTAAAGTCCCTGTTGAAGAACAATTTGAAACTGATCCGCTAGTATATCCTACTAATGCACCTGAATGACCAAAAAATGAAAAAGACATATCCACATTAGACATTTTAATATTTGATATATTTCCTGTCGAATAACCAAATAAACCAACGTACCCAAAGTTCGAAATAAACATATTAGATACGGTATAATTATTTCCATTAAATGAACCAGTAAAATTAGTAAATTGATCACCAACTGGAGTAAATCCCCAACCATCATTATACAAAATTCCTCCAATGTGTGTATCATTATAGCAATTAATATCATTCCCTAAAATATAATTCGCATCCAAATCCAAATTCATATTTTGCAATTCATTACAATCATTAACAATCCAAGGCTTTACAAACGTTCCATCTTCAAGAACAACAGCTTGTGCAACAATTGGTTGAATAACTATATTTGGATTTACTGCATTTGAATCATTTACACAATTAGCTGCAATAGTTCGATAAACCGTTTGTGAAATCCCAGTAGCAGTAGTATACTCAATCTTAAACTCACACTTAACACTCGCTTGCCCACTAACACAAGGACAAGCGGAACTTAAACCACTCAAACTAAAAACCTTAGAGTCCAAACCAACCAACTGCTCATTAAAATTATTATCAACACCACCAACACTAACACGAGTCAAAGTAATAACATCACTAGAATTATTACTAAACTTAACTAGCGAATCACCCTGCGGATCAATCAC
>JAVHOV010000004.1:0-23532 GCA_036170245.1 archaeon
AAGAAAAAAACCAACTACCTGCTTGTAATGTATGGAACTACAATAGGAGTTAGTTTATTGTTCCTTTTTGTGATATTTCCAATGCTAGTAACAAGTATTCCTGCGAGCATAGATACCCAAACTACCCAAAATCTATCAGCAGGAACTAGCAATGGAACAAATACTGCACTAACTACAACAAACACAACCCCCCTAACACAAAATGGAACGCTAAAATTAGAAGTACAAATACCTTGTGCAGGCCACTCTCCATTAATTATTTCAGAACTAAAAAAACTACCAGGAGTAACTGGCGCAAAAATGCTCAATTGGAACACTTTCCAAGTAACTTTTGATACAACAAAAACAAGTAAAGAGAGAATACTTGCTGCAGAGATATTCAAAAGCTACCCTGCGAAGGTTATAAATTGAAGCAAACAATACACTAAATAGCTATATTTGAATAAAATTAAAAAAAATGGAAATGTGATTGAAAAATGGGAAAAGAAACAATTTTGCTTTCAGGCCTCCACTGCGCAAATTGCGCACAGACAATAAGCAAAAAACTTGCTAAAACAAATGGAATAACTCAGGCGAATGTAAATTTCTCATCATCAAAAGCATTTATTGAATACGACGAAAGTAAAATAAAAAGCGAAGAAATAATAAAAACAATAACTGATTTAGGATATGGGGCATTTTTACCAAAGAAAAATGAAAATACAGAAAAGGAATTATATGAAAAAGAACTCAAGCACCTAAAAAACACTTTAATTTTCAGTTTAATTCTCTCAATCCCTACTTTTGTAATAAGCATGAGCATAATGACATTTAACATTATGATTCCTTTTGTTGGAATTTTACTTTTAATCCTTGCTACGCCAGTTCAATTTATTGCAGGAAGACAATTTTATGTTGGAGCATATTACGCAATAAGAAACAAAACTGCAAACATGGATTCTTTAGTAGTACTTGGAACAAGCGCAGCATACTTTTTTAGTGTATACTCAATATTCTTTGGAGGCGAACAATACTTTGAAGCATCAACAATAATTATTACGTTGGTTTTGCTTGGAAAATATCTTGAAGCAAAAGCAAAAAACAAAACAAGCGAAGCAATCAAAGCACTTATACAATTAAGCCCAAAAATTGCAACAATTTTGATTAACGGAAAAGAAGTTGAAATGAATGTTGATGAAATAAAAGTTGGCTACAAAATAATTGTAAAACCTGGAGAAAAGATTCCAGTTGATGGAAAGATAATTTCTGGAAGCAGCTTTGTTGATGAAAGCATGATAACTGGAGAAAGCATGCCCTCTGAAAAAAAAATAAACTCAAATGTAATAGGAGGAACAATAAACAAACAAGGAAGCTTTGTTTTTATTGCAACAAAAGTTGGAGAAAACACTACTCTTGCAGGAATAATAAAACTTATTGAAGAATCCCAAGGAAAAAAAGCACAAATACAGAGATTTGCTGATGTTGTATCAGCATACTTTGTCCCAACAGTACTAATAATTGCAACCGGGACTTTTATTTACTGGTTCTTTATAGGAGGCCAAACATTTTCCTTTGCCTTAATGACTTCTGTTTCAGTTTTAGTAATTGCATGCCCTTGCGCTTTGGGACTTGCTACCCCCACTGCAATAATGGTGGGAACAGGAATGGGCGCAAAATATGGAATACTAATCAAAGGCGCAGATTCCTTAGAAACTGCCCACAAAACAAATTTTGTAATATTTGATAAAACTGGAACCATCACAAATGGAAACCCAAACGTTACAGATATAGTTCCTTTAAGAATAACCAAAAAAGAATTGCTTGCAATTGCTGCAAGCATTGAACAAAAATCAGAACACCCTCTTGGAGAAGCAATTGTAAATAAATCAAAAGAACTAAAAATCAAACTTAAAAAAACAACTAAATTTGAAGCAATTCCAGGAAGAGGAATAAAAGCAAACCTTGGAAAAAACAAATATTTTATAGGAAATTTTGGACTTATAAAAGGACAAAAAATAAATTTAGATGATCAAACTGAAAACAGTGTAAGAGAGCTTGAAGAAAAAGGAAAAACTGTAGTGTGCGTTTCAAAAGAAAAAAAGCTGCTAGGATTACTTGCAATAGCTGATACAATAAAAGAAACTTCAAAACACGCTGTTGAAGAACTAACAAAAATGAGAATAGAAACTTACATGATTACAGGGGACAACGAAAGAACCGCCAAAGCAATTGCAAAGCAGGCAGGAATCAAGGAACAAAACGTGTATTTTGAAGTAATGCCAAGCGAAAAAGCAGAGAAGGTCAAAGAACTGCAGAAAAATAATAAAGTAGTTATGATGATTGGAGACGGAATAAATGATGCACCTGCACTCGCACAAGCAGATATTGGAATAGCAATGGGAAGCGGAACAGATGTGGCAATGGAAACAGGAAACATTGTTCTAATGAGAAATGATTTGAATGATGTTGCCAGAGCAATTAAACTAAGCAAGGCAACCATGAATAAAATAAAGCAGAACATGTTCTGGGCGCTATTCTATAATGTTATTGGAATACCAATTGCAGCAGGAGTGCTTTATTTTTCAATGGGAATAACTCTCTCCCCAATAATTGCAGGAGGGGCAATGGCATTGAGTTCGGTTTCAGTAGTTACTAATTCATTACTATTGAAAAGAAAGAAAATTTAACTAAACTAAATAAAATTAATTCAAAATATTAAAGGGGCAAATACTTTTTCATTCATTAATTCTGAATCTATTTTAGCTTCTTTAATTGTTTTAGCACAGGAGAAACAAGCCCTTACTCCGCCTTCAATAATATATTTCTTTGCAAGAGAGACTGGAATGCACTTCACTTCAATTAAAGCATTGTATTTCTCAAGCTCCTTAAAATCAAATTTCAATTCATCATCTGAAACCAAAATAACTGACGCTCCGCATTTCATTAAGTTTTTTGCAAGCAAAATCAAATCATTTCTGTTAGTTTTGCTATTGCAAATAATTGCAGCTTTACCCTGCACACTTACAGGCATTCCCCCAGCGGCAATAGTGGGATCAAAATAAACAAACGCATGATCTTTCACAACTATACAGAATAATTCTTTTTCTGGATCCTTTAACTTTACTTTAAGCAAAGGGTATTTTTCAGTAACACTATCCCCCAAAGCAATTTCAAGACTCTTAGAAGAAAATGATTTTGAAAAACTTTTCCCCCTAACTGCAAAAGTTTCATCCTTAAATTTTCCCTCGCACAAAGGAACAACTTTTTTTGCTAAATCTTCAAGAGTTGAAAATGAAAAAACTTCTGATAAAAACAAAGAGTGAATTCCAAAACAAGTTTTAAGCGCTTCAAGAACTTTCTTTGGCTCTTTTGAAGGAATAATCAATCTCCCTGATGTGTAAGAAATATTTTCAGTTTTTAAGTTTTCATGAGCCAAATAAAAAGAAATGTTTCGCTTAAGTCTTGCAACCATAAAAGAGCGAACTGCAGAACTTTTAATTGAAATCTCAGGAGTAACTAGAACTATAACACAATTTGGTTCAAACACAAGAATCACTTCCTTAATCTAAAACGTTTTCTATCAATCTTACGCTTAGCGTTTATTCCAGAAATCATCTCAGTTGCACTTTTAGAATAACTGTTAGTCGGACCCACTTTTATCCCACGAGAAAGAAGCTGTTTTTTTCGCTCGAAAGAAACAGAAGCAAACGGCTTAATAATAACATTTCCAAAACGCTGCTTAATTGCAGAAAGAACTTTTCTTTCAAGTTCAAGTGCAAACCCCTTGCCCTTAAAATCAGAAATCTCTTTTCCTAAATTAAAAAAAGGATAATTTAATACATGCAAAACAGGCGATTCTTTTGAAAAAGCATGCCCCAAATATTCCATAGTACCTAAACCCTTTCCAATTAAATGAGGGTGTTTTTCTAAAACAGTTCTTAATCGAGGACTAGAATAAAACAATAAATCGGTAGGAGAACCGCGACTTACAACAACATCAAAGTCAAGAGAACCTAGTGCTTCTATGCTCTTTGATTCAAATCCTTTTGGAGGAACAAGCTTTAATCCGAGTACTGACAGTTTAGCCATACTTAACTTTTGTTTAGAGGAAAATAAAAATGTGCCTAAATCAGGCAAGTTTATTAACAAAGAAAAAGCATCAATGATAATTATGAAAGCAAAAAAAGCATTTGACAACAATAAATACTTCAAGGCCCAAACTTGTGCAATAATTGAAAGATGTAATAAATTTTCCAAATTATACCTTGAGATAGGAGGAAAACTGCTCTTTGACGGGCATGCATCAAGAGTTCTGCCAGGATATAATGGAACAAATAAGATAAAACTGCTAAAAAGACTGAAAAACCAAATTGAAGTGCTCTACTGCATCAGTTCAAAAGAACTTGAAAAAGGAAAAACTTGGAGTGATACCGGACTAACGCTTGATAAACTTGCAATAAAAGAAACTACTGCACTGAAAAAAGAAGGAATAAAGGTTCTTGGAATAGTTGCAACAAGATGCAACGGAGGAAAAAAAGTTATTCAACTTAAAAAGAAATTAAAAAAACTGAAAATAAACTTATTTTACACCAAAGAAATCAAGGGATACCCAAATAATCTCAAACTAGTATTTGGAAAAAACGGATTTGAATTACAGGCCAGAATAAAAACTACAAAAAAAATAATCATTATTACAGGGGCAGGGGCAGGAAGCGGAAAAATGTTCACCTGCATGTCGCAGATATATCAAGATTATAAAGAAGGAATAGATTCAGGTTATGCAAAATGGGAAACTTTTCCAATTTGGAATTTGCCTCTCAACCACCCAGTAAATATTGCCTACGAAGCTGCTACTGCAGATCTAGGAGACAGAAATTTACTTGATCTGCGCCACAAAAAAGCATATGGAATAAACGCAGTGAATTACAACAGAGATATTGAAAACTTTGATTTACTGAAAAAAATAATCAACGAATTTGTTCCAAAGAGCAACTATATGCATTCCTATAAATCCCCAACAGACATGGGAATCAACCATGCGAAAGAAGGAATTATTGATGACACCTTGGTTCAAGAGGCTTCAAAGCAAGAAATACTCAGAAGATATTATTTTTTTATAAAAAGAGTAAAAGATGGAGACAACCAAAAAAGAACTATTAAAAGAATGAAAGAACTGCTAAAAAAAGCAAATATAAAACTCTGAAAAAAATTTATTCTTTCATGATCATTTCGAGCAATGCTTTGGCAGCTGATTCTGGACCAGTTCCTTCCATCCCTTTTACTCCAAGCATTGTCCTTATTTGCCCAACTTTTATTTTATTCTCAAACAAAGCTAAAAAATATTTGTCAGCCAATTTATCATGCAATTCTTTGTATTGGATTGGCCCAAAAACATTTACAAAATAAGTCTCTGTAATTCCCGTTGAAGTAGTTGTGCCTTTACTCATGCTCCTTCCTCTTCTAAAAGTACAAATTGCGTCTGTATCTGTTTTAAATAATTCAAGAACTGGATGAGACTTGTCAACTTGCTCATAATTATTTGCATACAAAAAATAATCAACTTCTTGTCCTTTTAGAACCTCACCCATAGTAGTTATTGGCAAAACTACTCTTGCATTCTTTTTTTGAGGACTCATTATAATAGAACGGTCAATATTACCAAAAGCATATCCTGGATTTAAGTCATCAAGCCTGACAAACGCCCCCATTTCGGTACCGTACGCTTTAATTTTTCCTTTTTCAATATTAAGTGAACTCATATCATCAAAAATAATTGTCATTTCCTTAATGTAATTCTCCCCTAACTTTCTAAAAGCTTCAAGTGATTCAGATTTACCTGCGCCAGTGTCCCCCATTATTACAATATTTGCAGATTTATTATTTTTCAAATCAATCTTCACCATCGCCCCATGAACTGGAAGCCTTCCCCTTTTCATCATTATAATATTGTGCAAAGTTAACATCATTTTTTTCAAATAACCAAAATAACCAAATTCATCACCGTCAGGAATTGAACCGACAAGAAGATTATTTTTTTCATCTTCAAAGAAAACAGTTGGCGCTGAATCAATACTCTTTGCAACACAATCAGGCACCCCAAACAAAAACACTGCATCAGGCTTTCGCTTTAACTGCTCCCCAGTTGCAAGATCAAATAAATTTGATAACGCAGTCCCAAGGCCAATAAATTTATTATTGAAAAAAACATGAATAATTAATTCTCCAACCTGAGCAGGATAACAAAGCCATTCATGCTCTTTTAGAGATTCAACAAAATCAAGAGGGTTTTTTTCTATTTTCTTAAATTCCCCATTACGAGTATTATTAGGAGGATCAATAATCAAAGGAGGCTCTATTAACACCTGCTTAATGTAATTAACTTCTTCCAATTTTGTATAAGGATATGGAAGATTCAATTGCTCTTCAACAACAATCAAACCAACTTGAGCTCCAGCAGGAACCTGGCGATAAATCCGTGGATGCTCATTAGTAATATTTTCGCAAAGATCTCTGTAAAGCTTTCTTGTTAAATTATTTAAACTCTCAACAGTATCATTGAAAGTAGAATAAGGCCTTTCATGGTGACGAAACAAAAGCAAATCATCAGAGTAACAAATAAAAAATCTTTCATGAGTTCTCCAGAAATTATAAAAAGATTCAACAAATAAATTCAAAGTATAAAGATCCTTAAAATAATCTTCAAGTTTGGGATATTTTTGAACAACAAACTTTTTTTGATACCTGGCTAATTGCTGAATCAAAAACAATAATTGCTCTTCATTCACATTATTAGGAAAAACTTTCAACAAAGAAGATTCTTTTTTTTCCAATTGAACAATGTATCTGTGAAACATTTCCTTAAACAGAGTAGAATAAGTTAAATCATCAGAATAAGCAGGCACTTTACCGTCGCTATAGATAATCATCTGCTTGCCAAAAATACCGAATTTGTCATTACTCATTGTATACTAATACACTTGCTTTGTTACGAGTATAAAAAGGGTTTTAGAAAATAAGTGTAATAAAATGAGCATCAATTACGAAAAACGAATTTTAATATTTTAAAAAAAGACTTTATAAAAAAATAATGCAGCCGCCGGGAATTGAACCCGGAGCTCAACCTAATTCCAAACAAAACACACTTTAAGTTTGGTCGAGCAACTTTGTTGCGAAGACCATACCCAGATGCGAACTGGCTGGGCAGTTCTGGGAAGGTTGCATGATACCACTTCACTACGGCTGCAATCTAACTATCAAGAACTTCAATTCTTTTTTTAAATTCACTCAATTCAGCAGTTTTTTAAATAAAACGATAGAAAATTTGTTTAGTGATAAAATAGGCAGAAAGCGTTTTCTGCCCATTGCGAAGCACATGGGCAAAAATTCTTCAATGTAAAAGCAGTGCTTTTACGATGCGCCACAAAACCAAGTGGTTTTGTTTGGTCGCGCACCTTAACAAGGTGCAAGGCTATCAAAGATAGCCAATTTTTTAGTGCACGTTTAATTGTCGCACAATTAAAAGTGCAAGGGCTACCAAAGGTACCCAAAAGTTTAATGCATGTTTAATTGCATCAGGCAATTAAAAATGCAGGGCTAGCAAAGCGGTTATGCATTCCCCTGCAGAGGGAATTAGAGGGGTTCAACTCCCTTGCCCTGCTTTATTCAATCCTTTTTAATGGATCAAATTCATACACAACAATATTTTTTGTTTCCATAAAACGAGTAAATTCCATTCTTTGATCAAACCATTCGAGTCCTGGAGCAAAATTAAAATCTTTATAATACACAAAAAACCCAGGTTCATTCAAAGAACTATAATATCTAAAAAATCTTGATTCAGATTGATAAAAAGTAAGAACCTTAAAATTTGAATAATAGGCATAAAGCGGGAAAAGAAAATTAGTATATATTACAGTATCATTCGAGTACCCCTTTTCTTTGAGTGTTTCCACAATAAATTGCTCTTCAGGAACCGTATTATCAATTAAAGGTCTATTCAAGTTCAAAATTGAGGGTGCAAAAGAAAAACAAATAAGCAACAACAGAATAACAAAAAAAAGGCTTTTTATTATAAAATTTTTCCTTACATTGATCCACTCCAATGCCAATAATATCCCATGCACCCCAAGAAGAAGTGACGGAATTGCTAAAGGCAAAAGCAAATATCTATCCTCCTTATGGGGAGTAAAACACATGAAAATAAACAAAGCAAAGAACCAAATTAAAAGAAACAAATCTGAATTGTTTATTTTCATGCTCACTTTTTGTTTTTTTGCTTTTACACTTTTATTAAACCAATAAAAAATTAAAAAGAAGATGCCAAAAAAAGCAAGCAAAGAAAAATACCAAGGAAGAATATTAACATAAAATAAAACTGGGGTGTCCCAACCAGATACTGCACGAGCTGCACGCTGAAAAAGCGGAATTGCACCTAAGCTATAAAAAATAAAAGCACTTAAAAGATACAAAAACAAAACAATTGACGCTCCAATAAAATTTTCTTTTGAAAAAATAGATTTGATCAAATTTTTTCTTTTAGAAATAACAAAAAACACAGAAAACACTACAAAAAGAACTAAAAAATCTAAAAGAGCAGCATATCTCGTCAAAATAGTGAATCCTACAAAAATGCCTGAAAGATAACCAAAAATTGGCTTTTTTGATTTATAAAATAAAATAAAAAAATAAAAACTAAATGACAAAAAGGATAACCCTGGAACATCAGCAAGCATAGTATTTGAACTTGAAACTAAAGCAGGCAGAAAACAGGCTATTAACGCAGTAATCCACCCCACTTTTTCATTATACAATTCTTTTCCAATAAAATAAAACAGAATTACTCCAATAGAACCTAATAAAGAAGTTATTATTGAAGCAGTAAAAATATGATGCCAGAAAATAAATCCAATCCCAAACAATACAGAAATTAATAAGGGCCGGTAAAAAAGCTCATCATAATTATTATCTTTGAATCCAAACAAAACATCCGCATTCTGCAAGTAACTACACTCATCCCAGCCGCAATAATTCTGCAAAGGAAAGAGCCTAAGTGAAAAAGCAACAATAAAAAGCAATATTAAAAATAAAATTGGAACTAACTTCATAAGCAAATCAATTGTTTTTACATATTTAATTCTTTACCCAAACCAAGGACCTTAAACAATACATTTACCCCCTCCTTCTTTGTGCTTTTAACAACCTTTTTAAAGGTTTCATGAGAGAATTAATTTACAATGAGCTTGAAAAACAGCTAATTTTTAGTAAATAAATTAAGTTTAAAATGGTGAGCAAAATGGGACTAAGACCAGCAAGATGTTATAGAGGAAAAAAAGTTAGATTAAGAAAAGGATCTAGTGGGCACGCAAGACAAACATGCATACAAAGAGCAAACACTAGAGTTGCAATCAATGTTCCTGATAAGAATTATATCGGAGCTGCACCACAATTGAAAATAAGACAATTCAACATGGGTAACCCTTTATTGCCTTATGATACTGTTGGAGATTTGGTTTCAAAAGACGCACTTGATATTAGAGATAATGCTATTGAAAGTGTAAGAAGCGGAGTTAACAGAATGCTAGTTAAGGCATTAGGAAAAGACGGTTACTTCATGAAAGTAAGAATTTTCCCATCTCACATAATGAGAGAAAATAAGCAAGCTCAGGGAGCTGGAGCTGATCGTGTTTCACAAGGAATGACTCTGCCATTTGGAATCCCAATTGGAAGAACATCAAGAGTTCGAAAAGGACAAGCATTATACAGTGTTCTTTGCATGAGTACTCAAAAAGATATTGTAAGGAAATGCTTACTAAGAGCAAAATCAAAATTGCCTTGCAAAACACAAGTTGAGTTCCACAATGATATTAAGAGTTTAGGAACACTACCTTCAAAAGCAATCGAAGAAAAAGTAGTAGAAGTGAAGGTTGCAGAAGGAGCAGCAGCTACAGGTGCAGCAGGAACAACACCCGCAGCAGATGCAGCAACAGCAGGAAAGACACCTGCACCAGGAAAAGGACAAGCAGGAGCAAAAGTAGGCGCAGCAGGAACAACACCAGCTGCAGGGAAAACTCCCGCACCAGCAGCAAAACCAGCTGGAAAGAAATAAGGTTAGTTTTAATTTGTGAAGCACTTAAAAAAGTGTTTCACAAAAATCTTTTTTTAAATTTTTTAATTCTTTTTAACTAAGTCACTAACTAGAACCCATTTATTTTTTATCAATTTTTCTTGGAAATATTTTCCTTTTGACCAAAATATTTTATAGCCATTTGCACTTGACTTTGAAGTAATTAATCTTGCTTCATTTCCAATCACTTCAATGGCAGAACAATTATCTAAAGCTATAGCAACCCCACTAGTTTTTTTCATCATCTTCTTTAAACTCAAAGGTCTATCCTTTTCTTTATCAAAGTGAGGACACAAAAGGGCAGGAACAAAATTTAGACATTTTAATTTTATATAATCAGCGTTTTTGTTTTTGAATTTTAAAGAATCAGAATTTCCTAGTTTAAACCAGCAAATGGCCCCCGCACTTAAACCAGAAAGAACAATTCCTCTGCTTCTTGCTTTCTCTAACATTTTGTCAACGCCAAATTTCTTCCAAATTCTTAACATTTTTAGAGTATTCCCTCCGCCAACATAAATAATATCCGCAGAAAGAATCTTTTTTTCAATTTCTAATTTTGAATGCTTTTGTTTCTTCAAAAGCAATGAGTCAACAATACAGCCAAGTTTTTTTCCAAAATAGTTTTCTACAACGCTAACATAACCGCTAGAATCTCCGCTAGCTGTGGGCAAAAATAAAAGTTTAGGTTTTTTTGATTTTTTTGAAATTCTAATTATTTCTTTATCAATAGAAACAGTTTCGATTGGATAAAATCCACCACCCTCCTTAGGCCTCCCTATCTCACCCCCTCCTATTGCTACAATTTTTTGAATCAATAATCTCACGTCCTGCACAGTAAAGTGCACAAAGAAACTTATTTTTTATTGAATATAAAGCATTAGTTTTAATTAATGTAATAAAGAATACATTAACAAAAATACAAAAACTAAATTTAAGAAAAAGCTGATTCTATTTTATTGATTCCGGCTGAGGAAAGGAGTTCGAATCCTTCCCCATCATAATCAAATTCCACTATTGCGCAATCACTAATTTCACTCACTTCAAAGCCAAGTAATTCTCTGAAAATTACTGTTATAGGCCCTCCGTGTGTTACAAACGCAATTGCTTTTGTACCGCTTTCAAATTCATCATTGACAATCTCATTAAACGCTTTTGTAACTCTCTCTGCAAATTTATAATAATCTTCAGAACCAGTAACATGGTGATAAGGATTATTTGCTTCTAAGTCCTCAACATCATCAGGAAACTTTTCTTGCGCTTCACTTTTAACCATCCCAGTCATTACACCATACTGATTTCTTTCCCGTAAATCAGTAACACTGACAAGTTCAAACAAAACTTTCTTTTTTAAAATCAAAGCAGTTTCAACTGCACGAATTTTGGGACTAACAAAAAGTTTTGTAATTTCTTTCCCTTTTAATTTTTCTGCAAGTTCGTGAGCCTGCATCATCCCCTTTGTTGAAAGAGAATCATCATAATCTCCTCCGTAACGGTTCTCAACATCACCAGTAGTCTGGCCGTGTCTTACTAGAAATATTTTCATGCTTCAACCTAAAGAAAACCTTAATCGGAATCTTTTTAAACATAAAAACAATCACTATTGCAACATGCAAAACATACTTTGGTTTAGAGAAATCAACATGCAGAATATTGCAGAAGTTGGTGGAAAAGGAGCTTCACTAGGCGAAATGGAACAAAACGGATTCCCTGTACCTACTGGATTTATTGTTACAAGCGGAGCATACTTTACATTTTTGCAGGAAACTAAAATACAGCAAAAAATCGTCCAAATGATTGATGCAATAGATGTTGAAAATACTGCACAGCTTGAAGAAGTGAGTGCAAAAGTTCGAAAAATAATTGAGAATACTCCAATCATTCTAAAAATAAAATCAGAAATTACTGCTAATTATAATATTCTTTCGCAAGGAACTCCTTGTTTAGTTGCTGTCAGAAGCAGTGCAACTGCAGAAGATTTGCCTGAAGCTTCATTTGCAGGACAACAAGAAACTTACTTAAATATTCAAGGACCTGAGGAAGTTGCAAGTGCAGTTCAAAGATGCTGGGCATCACTATTCACTGCAAGAGCAGTATACTACAGAAAAAAACAAGGATTTGGAACTGAAAAAGTCGGTCTTTGCGCAGTAGTACAGAAAATGGTTGAGAGCGACGTGAGCGGAATAATGTTCACTGCAGACCCTACTGGAGACAGAGAAACAATTGTAATTGAAGCAGGATTTGGACTCGGAGAAACAATTGTTTCAGGAAGCGTTACACCAGATAATTATGTTGTTGACAAATCAACGATGAAACTTGTAAGTAAAAAAATACTAAAACAAGAATGGATGCTTGTAAAAGAAGGAAAAGAAAATATTAGAGTAAACCTTGGACACGGAAAAAGCGATGTTCAAAAAATGAGTGACGAAAAAATAATTGAACTAGCGCAAATAGGAAAAAAAATAGAAGAGCACTACACAAAGCCAATGGATATAGAATGGGCAATGCAGGATGATGTTTTGTACATTGTACAAGCAAGACCAATTACAACATTAAAGAGCAAAGGTGACGGAGAAGAAATTGTAACAAGTGTGAAACCTATTCTTGAAGGCTTACCTGCTTCGCCAGGAGTAATAACTGGAATCGTAAGAATAGTTCCTGAAATTGATGATATTGAAAAAGTAATGAAAGGAGATATTTTAGTAACAAAAATGACTTCACCATCTTGGGTTCCTGTAATGAAAAAAGCAAGCGGGATAATCACTAATGAAGGTGGTAGAACCTGCTTTGATGGAGAAACTAAACTTTTAACCAACCAAGGTTTTATGACATTTAAACAAATACATGAAAAAGGATTTGACGGACTTAAAGTAATATCTTTCAACAAGCAAACAAGGAAGACTGAGTGGAAGCCGATTATATTTTCAATGAAACGAACTGCCCCAAAAATTACAATAAGTGTTTCACAATCAGGAAGAATCGACCACAATACAATTACACTCACCCCTGACCATAAAATGATTAACTTAAGAAATGCAGAAATAGTAGATACTGAAATACAAGAAATGCTAACTAAAAACGAAATGATTTGTATAGCACACCATATTCCTGCACTAAGTGAAGCATCTGAAAAAGACCAAAAAATGGCTTATTTCCTTGGAGGAATAATGACTGATGGATCTATTTACCAATCACGCACACACGGAGAAGTTCAATTCATACAAAAAAATACTCTTGAAAAACAAGAATTCATTCAATACATGAATGATTGTGCAAAAACTTCATTCAATAAAGAATTTGCAATTTCAGAGAAAAAAATATCAAGCGGGTTTATAAGAGGAAATAAAGTAGAAGGAAGTGCAACAGCATATCGACTTTATTCAAAACAAATTGCTCAAGAAGTTAATACTGAAGAACAACAAATCACCCAAACATTATTGCAAGGAAATGAAGAAATAGCCTACAACTTCTTAGCAGGAGTGATTGATGGAGACGGCACATTTTTTAACAACAGAATTAACATTTATGTTTCTGAAGAAAACTTATTACAAGGAGTTATAATCGCTTGTTTAAGAATTGACACAATACCCCAAGTAACAAGAAATAGAAATATATTCAATGTCCAAATTGTAGAAAAACTTGAGGAAATATTAAAACACACTAAAAGAGTAAAAGGGGATTTGAGAAAACAAAAAATCCAGACAAGATTTTTTTCTGCAAAACAAGTTCAAACAAATGATTCGCCATACAGATTAATTGAAAGAGCTAAAAAAGATTTGTATATTTCAGACAAAGATTTATTTAAAATTCAAAATCCAAAAGTGCAAGCAATTCTTAACAGCGATATTAGAATGCAGAGAATGATTAAAACGGATTTTGAAGAAATGGGGGATGTATACAATATCACAGTAGACGACACCCATACATATTTGGTTTTTACTAAAAATTTAACCCCCCTTATTGTAAATAATTGCCATGCTGCAATAGTTTCTCGAGAACTAGGAATACCTTGCGTTGTTGGAACTAGCACTGCTACTGAATTATTAAAAGACGGAGAAGAAGTAACAATTGACGGATTCAACGGAAAAATTTACGAAGGAAAAATAAGTATTACTCATACAAAAAAAGAAATAGAAATGCTTAATGAGAATGAAGTTGACGAAGTAGAAGAAGCACTAGAAAAAGAATATGTTGAAGAAAAAATTGAAGTAAAAAAGAGAATTGGTTTGATTGAGAAAGTATTTGGCGGAATCAAATACAAAGAAATGAATAAAGATCAAAAAGCAGAAGAAGAAAAAGAACTGCTTGAATTACTAAAAGACTTATCAATTAAAGTAAAAGTAAACGTTGCACTCCCTGATGCTGCTGAAAGTGCAGCCGCAACACACGCTGACGGAGTAGGACTACTCAGAGCAGAACACATGATTACTTCAAGCGGAATGCATCCTGCTGAATACATCAGACAAAATAAAGACACTGAACTAAAAGACAATGTGAAAAAAGGAATAAGATTAGTTGCTGAAAAATTCTCAGGACCAGTTTGGTTTAGAACGTTTGATGCAAGAAGCGATGAATACAAAGAACTAATCGGCGGAGACAAAGAACCAAAAGAAGAAAACCCAATGATTGGATGGCACGGAATTCGAAGAGACCTTGACGAAGACAGAATGCTAAAAGCACAATTAATTGCAATAAAAGAATTATACTCCGAAGGAATAAAGAATGTTGGAGTAATGCTGCCATTTGTAATAAGCCTTGACGAAGTACTTGGAGCTAAAAAAATAATGCAGGAAATCGGACTGCCAAAAGAAGTTGATATAGGAGTAATGGTTGAAACTCCAGCAGCAGTATGGGTAATTGATGAATTAATCCCGCACATTAAATTCGTTTCATTTGGAACAAATGACCTAACACAACTAACACTAGGAATTGACAGAAATAATGAAAGAGTTCAAAAGAGCTTCTCAGAACTGCACCCAGCAATCTTGCGACAGCTTGAATATGTAATCAAGAAATGCAAAGCTGCAGGCGTTACTACAAGTATCTGCGGACAAGCTGCTTCAAACCCAGATATGGTAAAGAAACTAATCTGGTACGGAATAGATTCAGTATCTGCAAACATTGATGCAGTTGAAGAAATCAGAAAAGTTGTGATATTAGAAGAAAAGAAAAAAGTACTTGAAATGTTTCGAAAATAAACTCTTAATTTTCAAGCAAAATAAGCAATTTAACCCTTTCTAAACAGTACTTTACTATGCTACAACTTGATTTAACTAATGCTATAAAAGACCTAAAAAAAATAAAGGCAAAAAACGTATTCTTGCAAATCCCTGAAGGATTAAAAGTCAAAACTGAAGGAATTATTGCTGAACTTGAGGAAAAAGGATTTAATGTTACTACTTCAATGGACCCATGCTACGGTGCATGTGATATTAAACAATCAGAAGCAAAACAAATGGGATGTGACGCAATACTTCATTTAGGGCACACAAAATTTGTTGAAAAAAGTTCAATTCCAATTGTATATGTTCCGCTAAAATATGATTTAGGAGATAGATTCTCTCGAATTGTTAAAATAATTATTGAATATCTGCATGATGAGAAAATAACTGAAGTTGGATTAACCACTACTGCACAATTCTTGAACTATTTGCCAGAAATAAAAAAGGAACTTGAAAAAGAAAAAATAAAATGTGTCATAGGAAAAGGAAAAAGAGTAGAAGACGGACAGGTATTAGGATGCAACTACTCAAGTGCACAAGTAAAAGCAGAAAATATAATTTACCTTGGAGACGGATTATTTCACCCGCTTGGGATACACTTCTCAACCCAGAAGAAAGTAATTATTGCAAACCCTTTAATGCTTGAAATAAAAACCTTAAACGAAGAGAAAGACAAATTTATCAGACAAAGAATTTTACTTATTGAAAGAGCAAAGAATGCCACAGAGTATGCAATACTTGTAACTACAAAAGAAGGACAAAACAGAATCACTGAAGCACTGAAGATAAAAAAGGATTTAGAAAAAGCTGGCAAAAAAGCAAAAATATATTCAATGGATTTTATTTCACAAGAAGCACTCTTAGGAATTAACGCAGAGGCATTCATCAATACAGCATGCCCAAGAATTTCAATTGATGATTACTTTAATTACAAAAAACCAATTATTAATTACACTGAAGTTGAGTACATGCTTGGGAAGAAGAGCTACGACAACTTTAGTTTAGCGGTTGTTTACTAATTTTATTCTAAATTCTCTTCAGAATTGTTTGAAGAAGATTCAGTTCTAACAATTGTTCCCTTAAATTCTAATCCTCTAATGCAGTTCTTGAAATTATTTAAATCTTCTCCACTAATGAAAGAAGATCTTATTTTGCTTCTCTGAATTATTGCTGCTGCATGAGGGTCAACAAAAGTATGTGCACCTGGTTTTGAAGCCTGAGCTTTCAACAAAGAAACCATTTTTACATGAGATAATTCCTTGTACATTTTTGCATTAGGTTCAGCTTTAGGATCCGCACTGTAAATTCCATCAACGTTGCTCAAATTAACAAACTCTGCATTCATCATTTCTGCAATTATTGCAGCAACTGAATCAGTTGTTTGACCAGGAGTTGTCCCTCCAAATACAGGAGTCTTTCCCAAAAGAAGAACATTCTCTGCCTGTTTTGGATCAATTAGAACCTCTTTCCAAGCATTATCAATAATATGAGTGAAAAGCATTGCATTAGCTCTTGTAATTTGAATAGCAACCTCATCCAAGTCAAAGTTATTTGCTCCAAGAGCTTTCGCTCCTGCCTGGTAAACTCTAGCAACTCTTCCCCCTCCAACAACTATTACAAATTCATAACCATCACGCTTCAATTCATTAATTGTTTCACAGAACTTTGCAATCTCAGGAGCCCTTAATTTATCACTGAAAAAAACACTTCCACCAACACTCAAAACAAAAGTCTTGCTTCTAATTGAAGAATAATTTGAATTATAGGAATCACTTGTAGAAGAAGTTGAAGACTGAGAATATTCGCTTGAATTGGAAGAAGACTCATTAGAAGTAGTAGTTGAAGAAGATTCACTCTTTGGCGTACCATCAAACTTTTCAAATAAATCAAACATTACAATCTCCTCCATTGCATCGAGTTTACGAAGATGCTATTTTCGCGACAAAGCAAAGTCCTTGACTTTGCGAGTCCAACAAAATTCTTTGTTGGATCCTTAATTAAGGCTCTTTTGAATAAATCAAACATCAAAAAACACCCCATTAGGAAAGCAAATTAGCTTATTTTAGCTCAACTGAAAGCTTTTATAAGCTAACGAAACCGAATTATATTAAGTTTACTAGTTTAAATACTTTCTTAAGTTATTTAAATTTTAATAAAAAAAGAACAAGTTGATATAAAATGGCAATGCACAATGCGGAAATGCTAGAAGCTGTTGACGAAGCTGAACTAGCAGTATTCAAGAAAAAACTCAAAATGCTTGAAGGGTATAAAGGACGACACACTGAACTAATTACACAATACTTACCACCAGGAACTGACCGAAGTACAGTAATGGGACAATTATCTGAAGAAATTAATCAAAGTAGTAATATTAAGAGTCCCCAAACTAGAAAAAATGTACAAGGAGCTTTAAGAAAAATAATTGGATTCTTAAAAAATATTAATTTTAAACTTCCAACAAACGGAATGGTTGTATTTGCAGGAAACATTTCAGAAACTGATGGAAAAAGTGATATCAGATTATTTACTATTACTCCTGTCAGACCACTAAAAGTAAAAATGTACTGGTGTGATTCAAGCTTCCACTTAGATTATCTAAAAGACATGATGGCGCCAAATGACTTTTACGCATTAATGACTATTGATAAAAATGAATCAACAATAGCACAGCTTGTAGGAAAAAAATATGAAATCCTTGGGCACTTCACTTCAATGGTTCCAGGAAAAACAAGAGCTGGAGGACAGTCATCACAGAGATTTGAAAGACTAAGAGAAGAAGCTACTCAAAACTTTTTTGGCCACTCAGCAGATAAATTCAATGCCTATTTTGAACCGCACAAAGAGCGAGTAAAAGGAGTACTAATCGGCGGACCAGGATTAACCAAAAATTATTTCATGGAAAAAAAAGTACTTCACCATGAACTAGAGAAAAAAGTTATTGGAGTAGTTGATACAGCATACACTGATGAAGGCGGAATAAGAGAACTTGTGTACAAAAGTCAGGACTTACTTAAAGACTCTGAACTGGTAAAAGAAAGACAAATCCTCGACAAATTTTTAGGAGAAGTTGCAAGAGATGGACTTGCCACTTATGGGCAAGCAGAAGTAGAAAAAGCTATGAATGAAAACAGAGTAAGCACATTAATTATTTCAGAAGATATTCCTTGGATAGTTTTTAGAGTATTTTGCGAAAAATGCGAGAAAGAAGAAATCATAATTGTAAAAGAACCTGAAAATTTTGAAGAATCAAAATTAAGATGCGACACATGCCAATCAAAGATAGAAACAACTGAAGAAATAAGTTACCTTGATTATATGGTTGAAAGAGCAAACAACATTGGAGCAAAAGTAAGAGTAATAAGCACAGAAACAAATGAAGGGGAACAATTTCTAAAAGGATTTGGCGGACTTGCCGCACTCCTAAGATACAGGATTTGATTATACTATGAGAATATATTTAGCACACTCAACTGATTTTGATTACAAAAAAGAACTCTACGAACCATTGAGAAAAAGCAAATTAAACAAAATGTATGAAATAATAATGCCACATGAAAAAAGTTCTGAATTATTCAACTCAAAAGATTTTTTTAAAAGTGATTCAAAAAACATTATGCTTGCAGAAATCAGCCAACCAAAAATTGGGCTCGGAATTGAGTTAGGTTGGGCGAATGCGTTTGGCAACAAAATAATTTGCATACATAAAAAAGATGCAAAATTATCAAGTTCAGTAAAAGTTGTAACAAAGAATATAATAGCTTATGAAAATGCAGAAGATTTAATTGATAAACTAAATGAAACACTAAAATATATGTAAAGAAGATGAAAAAGATGACTGAACAATTTTTTACTAACACCCCTGCCTTAAAGGGAAGAGTAAAGCAAAGATACTCTGACTTTATGGTTGAAGAAATACTAAACGACGGCACTGTGTGCAGGATAAAAAGATTCAACACTCCTTTTGAAGAAAGGGAAGCAACTCCTGAAATAGTAATCCCTCCAAGGACTGATGAAGAATATTTACTAGTTGAAATGGAAAAAATAAATTATGATACTGCCACTGCACTTGCATTACTTTCAAGAGGATTAAATGTCAGCAAAAAAAGAATAGGATACGCAGGACTAAAAGATAAACGAGCAATCACCTGCCAGCAAATAAGTATTTATTTGCCTGATGAAGAATTAATAAAAAAATTCGGAGTAAAAGGAATTGAAATTAGAAACCCTAAATGGAGCAAAGACAGAACTGAACTAGGACACTTGAAAGGAAATGAATTTACAATTACAATAAGAGATATCTCTAATACTGAAGAAGAAATAAAAAAAATCCTTGAAGAATTCATAACAACTTCACAAAAAGGAGTCCCTAACTTTTTTGGAAACCAGCGTTTCGGCGGAAAAAGAATGATTACACACAGAGTTGGAAAACTGCTTTTGGCAGGAAAATTCGAAGAAGCAGTAATGCTTTACTTAACTGAAACTTATGAAGAAGAAAAAATTGAGTTAAAAAACGCAAGAATAAACTTAGCAAAATCAAGAGACTTAAAACAGGCTCTAAAAGAATACCCGTTTGATGCAAGAACTGAAAGAGCAATAATAAATCATTTGGTTCAGCACCCTGCTGATTTTGCAGGAGCATTTGGAGTACTTCCTAAAAAAATGAGATACTTATTCTCACACGCAGTACAAAGCGATATTTACAACAAAGTTCTTACAAAAAGAATGGAAAAATATAAAGAGCATGCGCTTGAACCAATTGACGGAGATGTTTTGATTGAAGGAGTACCTGTAATAATACTCCCTGGATATGAAAGCAAGTTTGCAGAAGGAGCGGCAGGAGAACTTGAAAAACAAGCAATGCAAGAAGTGGGAATAACATTTGAAGAATTCAAAACCGCAAAAATGAGTGAACTCTCAAGCCAAGGAGATAGGAAAGCAATTTTACTAAAACCAGAAAATTTTACAATTGAAAAAATATTTGACGATGACTTTAATGAAGGAAAAAAAGCTGTTACAATAAAGTTTTTCCTTTCACGCGGGAATTATGCTACAACAATTTTACGAGAACTTATAAAAGAAGAAATATTCTAAAATTCAAAGCTATTTTGAAAACTAATTGTTTGAAGTATAATAATACACTTCAAAATTGTTAAAATTTTTAAAAAATTTAAAAGAACTATTTTTACTTAACCATTCCTTTGAAGGAAACAAATTATCCCCTTTGTGAACTATAAAAAATCCATTCTCTGGCATGTTCTTAGGGTACCCTTCATAAAAATAATTAGCTCCATTTAGAAGAACTATTTTCTTTGTAGTATAATATCCAAAAACCGGCCAATAGTTATTAGTGTAAATTATATTTGAATCATTAAGCCCTTCTAAATAAGTTGAAACAACATATTCATCAGTAATAATAGCATTATTGATGAAAGGCTCAGGAATCCTTCCAAATGAAGGAAGGAAAAAAATAAAAGTGCAAAAAACGAACAATCCCCCAAAAACAAGAACTGATTTGAAATTCTTTTTGCAAAACTCAAACAACTGCACAAACCCTCTTGAAGAAAGAAGAATAACTGAAATTGAAAGAGGTTCAACCAAATATCTTTCCTCTTTGTGGCTTGAAGCCATCAAAATTAACATGATAAGGAAGAAAGATAATAAAAGAAATAACTCTTTTCTAGAATCTTCTTTTTTAAAATTCAAAACCAAGTAAATTATTGCAACCAAAAAACCAAATATCACAAACCAAGTAAAAGCAAAAGGCAAAGAAATTATATAAAATTCAAAAGGGTGGTTGACTTCTGAAATAAGAGACAAGGCTTTTGTAAAAATAGAAATCGGATTTCCATACTTACCAAGCATCCATGCAAAAAATATTACTAACGGAACAACAAACCCTAAAAGAATAGGATACACTTTTTTGAAATTCAATTTTGCTTTAGTATTATAAACAAACAAAAACGCAATTAACAAACAAATCAATGTAGGAATAGTTGAATATCGCATCAATAACGCAAATGAGAAAAATAATCCTGAAAATATTCCTAAAATCAAAGGATAATTATCTTTTGTATATTTTACAAACAAAAATGAACCTATTACCAAAAAAGTTAATGAAGGGACATCAGTTAGCACCATTCTAGAGTTTGAAACCAAAAACGGAATCAGCGCAAAAAAAAGCGAGGATATGAAAGCCTCTTTTTTTCCAAAGAGCTCTCGAGCAAGCAAATAGATAAACAATACCCCTATCGTCCCAATCAGAGCTACAAGTATGCTAGAAATAATTACTGAATGCCACGCAAGAAAGGTTAACCCTATCAAAAACGACAAAAGAGGGGGCCTAAATTCAAATTCATTGTAATTATCAGCCTTAAAACCAAACAACACATCAGCATTCTGCAAGTAAACCGTCTCATCCCACCAATGAACCATTTGGATAGGCCAGATACGAACAGTAAAAGAAACTAATAGAAGAAGCAAAAGGAACAAGAGCTCATAGCGCTTAAGATAAAATGACATTTTAATCAACTACAATTCACTAACTTCATCAATTCATCCTTGGAAAATGAAGATTCATATTTATTTCCATCAACTACCAAAGTAGCCGGTTTTGTTACACCATATCTCTTCTCTAAAAAAGAAGTAAATGGATACAAATGCCAATTATAAGGCAGTGCAAAAACCCATATATTAGAACATTCACGTTTAACTAATTCAAGTTCATCAGCTAAAACAGCACACTCAATTTCACAGCTTTTATCCTCTGCGTAAAAATAAATTACAGGTTTTATATTTACATTACAATCTTTTTCAAGCGAACTAACTTTTTCAAAAAGAAGCAAATTTGTAAGCAAATAACTCTTTTTCACAGAGGAATACTCTGTGGAAAATAAGGATTCTTTGTAATTAGACAACCTGTACTCCATTAAGGAAAGTTCATCTATGTTGGAAGTCAAGGAACTTTGCATGCTCAAACAATAGGAATTCAAGTCAGCATCTTTATTTAAGAAATAAATATTTTGAAGCTCATTCTCAAGAACAATTTGTCTAAGCCCTTCATTAATATTTGATAAACGCTGCTCCTCAAGGAACCATGTTGAAAAAATTGCAACTACAAAAATTGCCAAGGTAGCAATAAATGCAATTAAATAGACACTCTTACCCATGACCCTCTAACTCCTAACATTTCTTTTACAAAACTTTGGAAATAAATTACTGTAATAAACAAAGGATAGAATAAAAGGTATATTAATATTGCTAAATAATCCATTCCCCTTGGTTGATAGTGAATTAAACGCATACTAACAAAAAGGAACAAAAGTACTAAAGCATAGGAAGTGACAAAGAAAACCATTGAAGAAGGCAAAATTATTTCATTTAAAACTAAAATTACAGAATTAGTTAAAGCAACTACTCCCGACTGAATCAAAACAAATTTGAATGCATTTTCCAAAAACAAAATACTTAACTTAAACAGCATTACTACAGAAACTAATTCTAAAGCAAATAAATAAGGGAGTGAAAAGAATCCTAAGTCATAATTGTTTTTTGAGAAAAATAATTCTTTATAACCCATTAAATTGAATACTCTCCCCCTATACCATCTGTCACGCTGTTTAAACAATTTTCCTAAAGTATCAGGAATATCAGTATAAGCAATTGCTTCAAAACAAGTTTTTATTTTGTAACCATATTTTTGTAATCTTAAACCAATCTCCATATCCTCAGTAAGGTTACCGTCCTCATAACCCCCGGCTCTTTTGAAAAATTCCATTTTAAAAACGGTCATGGGACCTGGAATCATTGTCATTGAATTAATTGAAGACAATAGAGTAGTCCATAAACCAAAACCGGCAGCATACTCTATGAACTGAATTCTCTGGATTAATGATTGTCTTTTATCAGGAAGAACAAGGCAAGTTACAGCACCTACTTTTTTATCCTCAAAGTACCCCATAGTTTTTAGCAAAACATCATCTTTAGGATAAGTGTCAGAATCAATGCATGCAACAAAATCAGATTTTATTGATTTCAATCCAGTGTTAAGAGCAATGGCTTTTCCTGAATTCTTTTTTAAATTAATTAATTTAATTCCCTTCATTTTCTTTAGCATTAAATCTGAACCATCAGTTGAGCCATCATTAACAACAATAATCTCAAACTTTCTTGGGTAATTCATTGCTTTTACTGAATTAATACACTCGACAATAG
>JAVHOV010000005.1:0-5543 GCA_036170245.1 archaeon
TCAATTCCATATTCTCCTTTCCCTTTAGCCACAAGGCCCAAAAATTCTTCAATTACTTTTGATTCTTTAGAAATTTGTAAATCTTTTTCAACTTTCTCTATTTTTCCTTCTTTCATTAGTTCATTAAACCCTGTTGAGGATATTGCATTTGTGCTTTCAGTAAGTATTAAAGGGAATCCCTTTATTTTTTTGTCTTCAATAAATTTTTTCAGATTGTCTTTTGTAAATCCTGGTCCTGCTAAAATAATTTTTTTGGGGTTAAAAGAAATTATTGTTTTAAGAATTTCTTCAAAATAAGTGCTTTTTTCCTGGGCATATCTCTTTCCTTTGATTTTTTCTTTTATAGTTGCTTTTTTTGCAATATTGTAAGAATTGATGTATGCAAGTTCAGCTTCCTCATCATCAAGCATTACTGCTAGTAGTGCATCGCTTGCACTTGTTTTTTCCGCTTTTTTTAGTCTATCAATTTGCCATGTTTTGAGGCTTTCTTTTTTTATTCTTATTTTTTCTCCGTACCCAATTTCCAAGTTTTGATGGCTTTTTATTTCAATAAATTCTTCAGGTTTTCCACTTAATATTATTCCATTTACCCTTAATTCGTTTGAGTATTCTTCAAAATGAGTTCCTTCTACTTGGAGTTCAACAAATAATTTTATTCGCTCTGCTTTTTCTCCTTCTTTTTTTGGTTTTATTTTTCTGTCAACAGTTCCAAAGATAATGTCATTTTTAGATATTATTTTCTCAAGGTGCCACAAATCATCCGCAGTTTCAGGAATGCACTGTATTTCGTTTTCCTTTCTGTCAATTTTGAGTACTTTCATAAAGGATATTAGTAATTAGGAATATTTAAATTAAGTTTATCCTTATTTCTTACTGCATGCATGCTTCAATTTTAAGTAAAAAACCCAAACGGTTTTGTGTTGTTGAAGCATTAATATTTAATTCAAAAGGGGAAATTCTTCTCCTTAAGCGCTCAAAGAACAATTCGTTGTGGGTTAATAAGTGGCAGCTTCCGGGCGGAAAATTAGAGAATGATGAATCTTTTATGCATGCAATTAAAAGAGAAATTAAAGAAGAATCTGATTTGTCCAGTTCTGATATTTCTTTGAAGAAAGTTTTTTGTTTTAGAAATAATTTTAAGGGAAAGAATGAATGTGTTTTGTTGAAAGTTTATTCATGCAACTTAGCCAAATCGCCAATTAGTTTAAGTATAGATCATTCTTCTTTTAAGTTTGTTAATCCTAAAAAGATAAAAAAATCAAGTCTTACTGAAATGTCAAAGGTTTCTATTTTTGGATTGTAGAAAGTGCTTTGCTGTTTTTAAGCGTAGTATCTTCCTTCTTGTTTTTGTTCTCTGTCAAGAACTGAATCAGCTTTATTTATTCTTGGTCTTTTTGTATCCTTGTCTCTTCTTACTGTAATATTTAGATAAGCCAGCAGTTTGTTCATTCCGTCGTTTACACTGAATGGTCCTTGTGCTTTTCCATTTATTGCAGGTTCTCCACTGAAAACCATTATTTTGTCACTCAAAAAATCAATGAATGTTAAATCGTGATCAATTACAAGCGCCGAGCAATCGGTAATATCCATGTGCCCTCTTATTGCTTTTGCTACTGCAAGTCTTTGTTCTACATCAAGGTAAGCACTTGGTTCATCTAGCAAGTATAAATCAGCTTTTTTGCTTAAGCATAATGCGATTGAAACTCTCTGCAATTCTCCTCCAGATAAATTCTTTGCTTTTTTTTCTAAAAGTTCTTCAAGTTCAAGTGGTCTTAGAATAGTTTGTCTAATGTCTCCAATTGACACCCCTTCAAATAATTCCATAACTGTTTTGTCTCCAGTATATGAAATATATTGAGGTTTATATGCTATTTTTGTTTGTTGTTCAAGTATAGTGTTATCAGGAATTAGTTCTCCGGCAAGCATTTTCATGAAAGTTGTTTTTCCTATTCCATTTGGTCCAACTATTCCTATTATTTCGTTTCTTTTTACTTTATTTGCTTCTGCTTCAAAAGTGAATGTTCCAAGTTTTTTCTGAATTATTGGCCACTGGATGATTTGTTCTTTTCTATCTTTTTTCTCGCTTCTTTCTTTTCCAAAGAAATCAATCTTGTAATCTCTGAATCTATAATTTTCATCTTTGGAATACCCTTCAAGGTAAGTGTTGATTCCTTCTCTTGTTGTTTTTACGTTTGAAACAAAACCAAATACTCTTGGTTTTCCGTACATTAGGTTAACATAGTCAGATAAATAATCAAGTAAAACAAGGTCGTGTTCAACAACTATTACTGCAGCTTCTTTTGCAAGGTCTCTAATGTATTGTGCTACACGTAATCTTTCCTTTATATCCAAAAATGAGCTTGGTTCATCAAAGAAATAAACTTGTGCTTTTTTTAGTCCAGTTGCTGCAATTGCAACTTTCTGGAATTCTCCTCCAGATAGTTTGCTTGAATCTCTGTTTAAGATTCCTTCAATGTTAAGTGCTCTAGCAGTTTCTGCTAATGCTCCTCTTTCATCAATTTTAGATAATAATTCTTGTACAGTTCCTGTTGGTTTAAGAAGTTCAATGTTTTGTGGTTTTACTGCAACTTTTAATCCTTTTCCATAAACTTGTTTGAAATATTCATAAGCTTCTTTTCCCCTATAATAATCTAGTACTTTTTGTTTTGATGCATCCTTTTCATTGAAATTTGGGATTATGTTTCCTGATAAAATTTTAATTATGGTAGTTTTTCCTATTCCGTTTCTTCCTACAAATCCTAATACTGATTTTTCTTTTGGAGTTGGAAGTCCATGAAGTCTGAATTGGTTTTTTCCAAATGAATGTATTGGTTCATCAAGATTAAATGATAAATTAATGATGCTTATTGCTTTGTAGGGGCATTTGTTCTGGCAAATTTCGCATCCTATGCAAAGGTCTTCAGAAATAAGTGGTTTTTGAACATCTGCGTGTGTTATGCATTCTTTTCCTGCTCTGTTGATTGGGCAGACTTTTTCGCATAAATAATTCCCACAGTTTTTAGGATTGCATGTTTCATAGTCAATAACAGCAATTCTTTTTTTTGCGTTCATATTCAAGTTTGTTTTGGAAAGCAATAAAAACCTCTTTATTTGCCTTTTTAGAAAGCATATTTAGGGGTTTTTTGGAATTAAATATACAGTTTTTTGGACTTCAAAATTAGTGTTTTTTTGTAGTAATACTTTGTTTGTGCAGGATATTGTAAGGTGATAGGTGTTCGTGTCAGTTATTTTTTCTAAAGGTGTTTTTGTGCACGAAACTAGTAAATTTAATTTTACGCTATCAAAAATAAGATTTGACCCATTTGTTAAGCAATCGTTTACATCTTGAGCTTCTTTTTCCCAATTACAGTCATAAGACATATTTTTTAGGTTGAATTCATAAATTGTGAGAAAATTTTTTATTTGTGGAATGTAGGTAGTATTATTCTCTTCATTTTTTATTTGGTAAGTTGAGCTTAGCAAAATTATTGCCACCATAAGCATAGTAAATAAAACTAGTATTCCAGCAAAGCCTTTCATTGTTTTCCCTCGCAAATATTTTTTTGGCTTAATGTTTGAGTAAAAGTTTGTCTTGTGACTTTTGAATCATAATAATACAAAATTTCACATTTTTGGTTATTTTGGTCAAGTACTCTTGCAGGTTCATTGAAATAAAGAGCAATAACTTCGTTGTTTTGTAATTTTGGGGAAAGTAAATCAAGATTATTTGTCTCGTTGATTGTGACCCATAATGTAGTTGCTGCTATAAGTATTAGCCCAATTGATATCATTGAATCAATGCTGAATAAAAATCCTTTCATTTTGCCACCATCAGACTAAATATTTCTTTGTTTAGATTCCCATCAAAGCAGCCTGGCTCTGAAGTCATGCAGTTTTTTAATTTGCTAAATTCGTTTGGGTTAATACAGGTCAAAATGTTCAAGTCAAAAACTATTGCATCTTTGTAGGTTATTATATCATCATAAACTATAGTTTGATTTAACATTACCCGTATGTTGTAATCGGTAAGGTTTGCTTTTTGCTTAATTTTTTCTATAGTGTTTCCAGAATCAGTTAAAAATTTATTTTTGTTTATAGAGTATGCTGCATGAATTCCGTCAAAATTACAATCCCATTCACTTGCATTTGTTATTATTTGGCTTCCTAAAATTGCTTGTTCTGCAAGATTTTCGTGATTTATTTGTTGTTTTTGATTATAATAGTTGATTTCTGCAGCCCCCATGAGTACTCCAACCCCGAATAAAAGTAAGATTATTCCAAACAGTATGTCTGTAGAAAAAATTTGTCCCTTATTGTCCATTTGTTATCACTAAAGTTCCTTTTGTGTCATTACTTCCAAGAATTATTATAGTATTTTTATTTTTTGAAAATGTTTTGGTTGATTCAATTAATTCACTCCCTGTATTTATAGAAAGCGACAAAGTGTTATCTTTGATAATTGCAACAGGATATTCCTTTAGTTGATTGTTATTTGAATCCAAATAACTTATTTTTTCAAGGTTTAAAGTTATTCTGAAAATAGAATCATCAATCATTTGTGTTTGGGATATTAAGTTTGTTATTTTTATATTTTCCATGTCAAGTTGTTGTTTTAGATTTATTCTATCTTGGTCAGAATAAGTAGAGTTTATTAAGCCATTAAATGAAACCAAAATTATTAGTGCCGCAACTATAGTGAATAATAAATCTACACTTATTTGGCCTTTTTGCATTTTAGATTAGTCTCTTTTGGTCTTTTTAATTATGCTTTTGTGGTTAATTTTTTAAAAAATTCTAAATAAGTTCAATTTGGATTCTATTGATTTTTTCATCATAAATCCCTATATTTTCAATTAAGAAAGGATATCCTAGTATCAGATTAATTTTATATTTAGAAAATAATTTTTTGTCAGCATTGCTTGGGTTGTTTGTTGAATTTGGGTGCGAATGTAGTGATCCAACTATTGTATCATCAAAAGGAATGACTTGGGTGTTTATGCTTGCTGAGTGAGTATCACTTTCATTTGGAAGAAAAACAAACTCAATTATTTCTTCTTTTTTATTATCTCCTCCAAGAAAGCAAACAAATTCGTTAGGATATGTGTTCTTTGCTGCATTAAGCATTTCAATTAAAAGTCCTTTTTTTATTTTCCACATAATTAAATTAGGATGAAAAGGTAGAAAAAGACTGTTGGAACTATTAAACTTGACATTAAAGTGCTTCTTCTTACATTTTGGTTGATTGTATAAATTCCAAGTGCTGAGGCAAAAAATAGGGCAGTAAGTCCAATTAATCCATTTAAAATTCCAACTAAAAAAATCATAAAAATTAGGCACAGGGTGTTTAGTACTTTTGTGTTTTTTTCATCAAATATTTTTGTAACTTTTTTTGCAATAATTATTGTTGCAAGCCCGCCCGCACCTGCTGAAAAAATCATAATTAGTGTTCCTATAAAGAGTGTTTCGGGAGTATAAAATATTTTGTCTTGAAGTGCAATCATAGTCCCGTTTCTGGCTTTTGACAATGTTTGCATTGTCAAAAG
>JAVHOV010000006.1:0-19393 GCA_036170245.1 archaeon
AATTATTAAATCTTCAAGATGTTGATGCATCAATTGACGGAACAGGATTTTCAAACACTAACCCAAGTCATTATTATCAGAAACGTATTGACGGTAAAGAGGTCAAAAACTATACAAAAACAGTGTTTTTGACCGATAATAAAACCAAATTGATTTTGAATCTAAAAACAACAACTGATCATTCGCATGAAACAAATTATTTTAAACAAACAGTTTCTGAAGTTGCAGATTGTTTGAAAATGATTCTTGCAGACAAAGGTTACGATTCGACGTCAAACAGAAAATTTTGTTGGAAACAAAATATCGAAGTTCATATTCCTTTTAGAAAATGGGGTGAATCAAGAATGCAAGAATATGGGACGCCTTCTATACGCAAAATGCATGAAAAGAAATTTAGTAAAATTAAGTACAATCAACGTTCACTTATCGAGTCTGTGAATTCTGCTATCAAACAAACCCTCGGAGGGTTTGTTAGAGCTCGCAGTGCGAGCAATCAACAAAAAACAGTAACAATCAAAGCACTAGCATACAACATCGAACACATCGGACGAATCATAAAAATTAAGCTTTGGATACAAACCAAATAGGATTTCTACAGAACCATGCATAATAAAATAATTAAATACAAAGAAACATAACATATTTTCATAATGGTTGAATTTGTTTTTGTAAGTATTAGCAGAATTCCTCTAAGACAAAGAGTACTAATGGATAAATTAGAGGAAAAGGGGATTAGCACTAAAATAATTTCAATGCAAACATTATACTCAAACATATTTGATGAAAAGGGAGAAGACAGTTTTCTTAAAAAGAAAAAAACTGAAGAATTCAAAGCAGGGGTTGATGCTTACTTACAAGGAGTAAAAAGCAAAATAGAAGGAGCCCAGTTTTTTGGAATGACCCTCTTTGATACAATTGGGGAAAAGGAAACAAGCTTTGTTATTTCAAAAGCAATAAAAAAATATTTTCTAAAAAGTACGC
Source organism: archaeon (assembly GCA_036170245.1). GTDB lineage: Archaea > Iainarchaeota > Iainarchaeia > Iainarchaeales > JAAZKV01 > JAAZKV01. Next base: position 982 of record JAVHOV010000006.1, read on the forward strand.
TTATTGCGGGAGGACCAGCATTTAATTCAAATCCAAATGCATTTCTAAAAGAATCTGGCGCGGATTATGCTTTACGCGGAGAAGCAGAAAACACCCTACCAAAATTAATTGAAATATTATCAAAAAGAAAAGAAGGAAGAATTGAAGACATCCAAGGAATAATGTTTAAAAAAGAAGGAAGAATATACTCCCACTCGCAGGCAGCAAAACTTACGCCTCAAGAAATACAAAATTCAAAATTTACTTATGTAAAAGAAGGAAACATTGCTTTCACATATTCTGAACGAGGGCGCAAAAATGCATGCATATTCTGCACAATTCCAAGAAAAGGAAACCCAATAATGATCAAAACAGAAACAATTATTGAAGGGATGGAAAAACTAGCAGAAAATAAAAACATAAAACAAATTTCATTCTTGGATGATCACTTCTTTAGTGACACAAAAAGAGCAAATGAGCTCTTAGATGAAATCATAAAAAGAAAATTAAACAAAAGATTTGTTTTTGACTGTGCAGCAACAATTGAATCGTTGTTGAAAAATGGAAAACCAAATTTAGCATTCATGCGAAAAATAAAAAGGGCAGGAATTTTAGGAATGGAAATAGGGCTTGAAGCACTCAATGACAATATGCTAAGAGAGCTAAAAGGAAACAGATACACAAAAGTACAAGCAATTGAAGTGCTAAAAGCTCTCAAAAAAACAGGCCTTGCCACAAACAACTATCTTCTCGCTGGAGGAATAAACACAAGAGCAAGGGATTTTATGGACTCATACTACTCAGCACTAAGACTTGAAATGAAAGGAACTGCAAATTTTTATACAACTGCAATGATTGGAGCAACAAAGAAAACCCCCATCTACAAACAAGCTGAAAAAGAAAATTCTTTATTTACAATGACTGGCAGAAAGGTAGGGCCATTAAGAGAAGGAAGAACAGGTTTTAGACTTGCAATACCAAAAGATGAAGAATTAAGAAAATTATTCCTTGAAAAGTTAAGAAAGAGACAAGGAAGACAACTTACTTCAGAGGATTTGCCAAGAGTAATAAAAATGGGACAAGAATCAAAAGATTTAGTTGCACAAAAATATGCAAGAAAACTCCAAAGAATCCAAGGAGAAGACAACGCAACAACAACCATGCTTGAAAAAATTGCAAACAATGTTAGAGCACACTTTGCTGCAAGAGAAATGCAAAAACAAGGAATCAAATTTACTATTCCTAATTTGAAAAAATTCTTACAAAACCCAAAAATAAAAGAAGCAGTAAACTCGCTCGCATACAAAACATATTAATCATATATGACACAAATGATTGCTTCAAGAAAATTAAAAGGAATAGAAAGGCTTAGAGCTATACAAAAAATGAGAAAAACAACAGGAATTGGACAAACCTTTGAATTTAATCAAAAAAAATTTAACAAATTGCACGCCGGCAGAAAGGTTAGTTAACTATTTATAAGTAACCTCTTACGCAAGTATATTTGGAAACACTAAAGGGAATTATTTTTAGCCAAAAATATTCTCAAAAAAGTATTTCCACACTTGAGGTGAAAAGGATGGCTGCAAAAAAGATTGAAAGAATAGAAGATTTACCAGGAATTGGAGAAGGAGCTGCTAAGAAATTAGAAGAAGCAGGATACAAAACGCTTGAAGCAATGGCTGTAGCAAGCACAAGCGAATTAAAAGAAATTGCGGGACTAGGAGAAGGAACTGCAGAAAAAGCAATCAAAGCTGCAAGAGATGCACTTGATATGGGATTTGAAACAGCTGACATATTAGCTGAAAAAAGAAAACTAATTGGAAAAATAACTACAGGAAGCAAAGAACTTGATACACTAATTGGCGGAGGAATTGAAACACAATCAATTACCGAAGTATATGGAAAAATGGCAAGCGGAAAATCACAGTGGTGCTTTCAAACTGCAGTAACTGTACAACTACCAGTTGAACAAGGGGGACTTGCAGGAGGGTGCTTGTATATTGACTCAGAAAATTCTTTCAGACCTGAAAGAGTAATACAAGTTGCAAAGAAATTTGGACTTGATGTTGATGAAATTTTAAAAAACATTCATGTTGCAAGAGCATACAATGCAGAACACCAAATGATTTTGGCTGACAAAGCTGCAGAAATGATTCCTGAAAAAAATATTAAATTATTAATAATTGATTCACTCACCGCACAATTCCGTTCAGAATTTGTTGGAAGAGGAACTCTAGCTGAAAGACAGCAAAAACTAAACAAACACATGAGAACACTACAGAAAATTGCAGAAATGCAAAACGTTGCAATACTTGTAACAAACCAAGTAATGTCAAGACCTGATGTTTTGTTTGGAGATCCAACTGAACCAGTTGGAGGAAACGTTGTAGGACACGCAAGCAAAACTCGATTGTATTTAAGAAAAAGTAAAGAAGACAAGAGAGTTGCAAAACTAGTTGATTCACCAGCACTGCCTGATGGAGAAGCATTATACAGAATTACTGAAAATGGAATTGAAGATACTGAAGAATAAAAAAAATCCAAATAAACTATTTAGGGCCTGCTGATTTAGCAGGCTTTTATTTTTTAACTAAATTTGGTGTTAAAAATGTACAAAATTGATTTTATAGATGAATGGGACAGACACTTTAAAAAATTTGATAAAAACATCCAGCAAATAATAATTAAAAAAATAGAAAAACAAACCGAAGGAACAAAAACAAGACACTTAAAATTAGGTATTGACTTTTATGTAGTTGAATTAGGACAATACAGAATAGCAATAAAAATTGAAGAAGAAAAAAGAATTAAAGAAATTTGGTTTGTGGGAAACCACAAGCAATATGAAAAATGGTACAAAAGCTTCTTTTGAAAGCTTTATATATTTTTTGTATAAAAAACATATGTGATAAAAATGGATACTTTAGTCAACATAAACGGCGTTCCCGAAACAGTATTAAATCTGCTAATGGAAAGAGGATATTTCAAAACAAAAGCTGAAGTAATACGTGCAGGAATAATTGAACTTGGAAACAAATATGGAATGGATTTGAAAACTCCTGAGGATTTAGAGATGATGCTTGTAGCACTAAGAATAAAAAAAGAAGAGAAGGAAATGAAGAAAAAAGGAAAAAAGGTTTTAAGCTTAGAGCAAGTAAAGAAAAAATATAATTTAAAATAAAAAAATAATTAATTCTTCTGTTTTACAACATATTTCTTTTCAAAATCTTCCTTAAATTTCTCAAATCTATTCTCTTTAATTGCTAATCTTATTTCTTTTAACAAATTAGTCATAAAGTAAGTGTTGTGATAACTTAAAAGCATCAAACCATTCTGCTCATAGGTTTTGAATAAGTGATGCAAGTACGCTCTGGTATGATTCTTACAAACAAAACAATCACACTCACTATCAATTGGAACAAAAGATTCTTTGTACATTGCTCTATCAATTTTTATCTGACCTTTGTGAGTAAAAATCAAACCGTGTCTGGCCATTCTTGTAGGATAAGCTGAATCAAACATATCAGCCCCGTTACTAACTGCATTTAATATTTCAATTGGAGAACCAATACCCATTATGTAAGTAGGATTATCCTTGGGAAGAACTTTTTTTACTTCACTAATTATTGAATACATATCAACTTGCGCTTCACCAATACCAAATCCACCAAGGGCAACTGCATCAAAACCAACTTTGTGAAGTGCTAAAGCACACTTACATCTAATATCTTTATGCACACCACCTTGAGCAATTGCAAAAAGTAGTTGGTGCTTGTTAATTTTATTTTCATTTGTTTCATGTGCTACTTTGCACTCCTGCGCCCACTCAATTGTACGAATAGCTGAATCCAAATAATCTGCTCTACTTTTTCCAAACAATGGTTGGTGATCCAAACACATTGCAACATCACTACCTAAAGCATTTTGAATATGAGTTGCTTTTGTCGGAGTAACTAATTGAATACTTTTATCAAAAGGATTTTTGAAAAAAACTCCTTTATTTGTAACTTTATGAACAAAGTGATCCAAAATTAATTGAAACCCGCCAGAGTCAGTAAAAAGAGCTTTATCCCAAGACATGAATTTATGCAATCCCCCTGCTTTTTCAATTAGAGGAAGACCTGGTTTTAAGTAATTAATAAAAGCATTTGAAATTACACAATCAACATCCATTTCTTTTAACTCAGGATGAGTTACATACTTTACTGCACCTTTTGTTGCAACAGGCATGAAAAAAGGAGTAACTACATCAGCGTGAGCGGTGTGCAAAACCCCACTACGTGCTAAGGATTTAGAAGAAGAATATTTTATTTCAAAACAGTTTGACATAAATTAAATGGGGTGAAAAGGATATTTAATTCTACTTTGAAAGAATAAAAAGCAAGAATAAAACAAAACTAAGGGATTTAAGCTTTTTCTAATAAGAATTAAGTTGGACTAGACTGGGCCGGTAGCGGTGGCTTGTAACCAGAAACCCGCTTTATGCTGGAGTTGAAAACGTGAATGAGGAGTGTATGCTTGTACGCTGAAGGTGAACATAGCGTCGAAGCTCTGTCCTCACAGGCCCTTATTTAGAACGAACCCCGCCAGGACCGGAAGGTAGCAACGGTAATTTTAGTTAAGAGCGCTGAAGGGAAGCGGAGTGGAGCTATATTTGCTTAAACCAACGCATAAGTTAAGCTTCGAACTCACGTCCGTCCATAAAAACAACCAAAACCAGCCATTCTTATTCAAATCGGCAAAATAAGCCATTATAATCCAAATTAGAAAGAGCTAATTTTTCGTTAAAAAACAAAAGGTTTTTATATTCAAAAAACGTTCAATTAACACCGAAAGGTGACTTAAAAAATGGTTTTTGAAAAGAAAATGTCAGTAAAAGATTTAATTGAACAAATGAGAGAAGAACTAAAAAAAGAGCAGGACGAAATAGCACCAACAAGAGCAGCTAGAACACAAAAGAAAAAACCGGCTAAAAAAGTTGCTGCTAAAAAAGCAAAAACAGTTAAGAAAAAGAAAAGAAAATGAAAAACCTTTTTTAGATTTTTCATTTTTTTAAAAATGTTGTTTTTGAAAAAGACTTACTCCTTTTCTTTCTTAGTCTCCTTTTTAATTTCCTTCTCAGTTTCCTTAATTAATTTAGATAAAACTTCAGAAACTACTTCAAACAACTTCCACCCTTCTGCACTAGCATAGAATTTCTTTACACCTATTGTAAGAGTACCGTGAATTTCATGCTGAACTCTTAACCCACCCTTAGCATAATCTTTCAAAGCAAGCTGCAACTTTGTGTTTGTTCCAACTTTCTTAAAAAATCTCTCAAGGGACTTCTCAAAAAAAGCTAAATCAACCTCATCAATTTTATCAAATTTCACTAATGTTACATTAGGAAAATTCTCTAGTACAACCATACAAAAACCTCCAAAAAATACTCTTGATAAAATAAGTACTACCTAACTCATTAAAAAAGAATTGACTCATATCCATAATGATGCTTATTGACGAAAAAAATGAAAATTACCCTTTTCTTTGGGAACAACTGGAAAAACACACCCCAAAAGAATATGAAAGAATAAAAAGAGTGTGTGAAACTCTTTTGAAAAAAGATTTGCCAAAAAGCACAATAGAAGGAATCATACTAAAAACAATACTAAAAGAAAAAGAACTATCTGCTGAAGAAAAACAAAAATTTAGTTCAGAAGCAAACACTATTGCGGAAAACATGATACAAATAGAAGAAGTAATTCAAAGAAACTATTCAAAAATTCCAAGCGAAACAATAACCTCAATTATTCTTACTCTTCCAGAAGATTTCCAACCAATAATTGCAGAAATTGAAGAGACAACTGATGCTTTATTCAATAAAGAAAAAATGAGTTATGAAAACAAATATGCTCAAAAAGCAAGCGAAATATGGCTTCCATTAGCCGTTAAAATTGGAATGAGCGACTGCGAATGGAAAATACAGGATTTTGCATTTAAAATAATTACCCCCCAAGGTTTTGACAAAATAAAAAAACTTGTAAACAAAACAAGAGAAGAAAGAGAAGCACTTATTGAAGAAGTAAGAAAAGAAATACAAAAACTTCTTGAAGGAAAAATAAACGCTACAATTGTTGGAAGACCAAAAAGCTTCAAATCAATTTTTGATAAACTCAAAAAAACAACATTTGAAAAAATGCATGATATTTATGGGATAAGAATAATCTGTGACAAAGAAAAAGACTGCTATGAAGCACTCGGGCTTGTCCACTCAAAATATGAAATAATACAAGAAGCTTTTGATGATTATATTTCAAAACCAAAACCAGACGGATACAAAAGCATACACACTGCAGTACGAAGAAAAAATGATGTAATTGAGGTGCAAATCAGAACCTGGGCACACCACTTAAGAATCACGGGAGAATCATACTGGACTTACAAAAAAGTTTCAAAAGATAATATGTTTGAAAAAGAATTAAGCTGGGAAAGACAATTACTTGAATGGCAAAAAGCTACTGGAAAAGAAAGAACAAACAAAAAAGTGGTTGGAAATAAATTATTTATTTTTACTCCAAAAAATGATGCAATTGCTCTCCCTAAAGGCGCAACGGTAATTGATTTTGCTTTTGCAGTACACACGGATGTGGGAAAAAAAGCGGAGAAAGCAAAAATTAACGGGCAATTTGCACCGCTTGAAACAAAACTAACCAACTTAGACAAAGTAGAAATTATTACTAATGAAAAACCCCAAATGAAAAAGAATTGGTTGCAAAACGCAGTAACTGAAAAAGCTAAAGGAAAAATTAAAACTTTCTTTGGAATGATTAAAAAGAAAGAAAAAAAAGAAACTAAACTTGATACAAAAAATACTAAAAAAATAAAAATGGCTGAATGCTGCCACCCCCTGCCCGGAGAAGATGTAATTGGGGTTAAAACAACAAAAAGAAAAATAATTGTACACAAAAAAGATTGTGTTAATATTTCAAAAATAAGCAAAGACAAATTAGTAAACATTGACTTTGAAAGAGAAAAAGGAGAAACAGGAGTAAGAGTTAAAGCAATTGACAGACCGGGGCTTTTAGGAGAAATCTTAGAAGAAATCAAAAATTCTCAAGCAACCCTCAAAAACACTAATTTCAAAATAAAAAAGAACGGATATGCTGACGCAATCTTTATTTTAGAAATCAAAAGTGCTCAAAAACTTGAGAAACTAATTGAAAAAATTGCAGATATTCCTTCAGTGCAGTTAGCTGAAAGAATTTAATTTCTTAAAAACATCTAAAACGTATTTATTTAAACCATTTTAACACAATCCTAAAAGGAAGTGATTGGATGAAACCTATACTACAAATAATTATGTTTGCTACACTCATAGCATTAATTGGAACAGCTTTTGCTGCATTCCCAGAAGTAACCCAAGTGAGTTACACACCAAGTCCTGCAATACCAGGAACAACAATAACTTTTTTGGTACAGTTAGAAAATAAAGATTCAACAGCACAAAAAGGAGTAACTGTTAGTTTAGAAGACACATACCCTTTTACTGTAAAATCAACCGAAACTGAATCAAACCCAAGAGTTGTTGGAAATATTGATGCTTTTGGTAAGGCTTTAATTCAATTCACTCTATATGTTGATTCAACAGCAGAAAACAAAACATATTCAATCCCTGTTATAATAAAAGTGCAAGGGGACGAAAGCGGGAAGAAAACAAACCACAACATACTTGTTAGTGGAAAAAATCCAATTGTAAAAATAGTTTCAGTAACTGAAGAAAAATTACTTCCTGGAGAAGAAAAAGAAATTAACTTTACTTTACAAAATGTAGGGACAAGCCCAGCAAATTATGTTGTTCTTGAAATGCAAGAAGACAGAACAATTACTGCAACAGGCGCAATAGTTGAAAGAGATGTTACTTCACTAGGGGCAGCTGCAACTAATGTAGGAACAATAAATCCGGGTGAAACAAAAATAGCCACATTAAAAGTTAGTGTAAGCAATACTGCAATAATAAAAAATTATACCCTTCCAATAATGATATCCTATAATGATCAAACAGGAACAAGAACTTCAACTATTTCTTATGTAGGATTAAAGGTATTTGCTACAGCAGACCTTGATGCTACAATAAAGGAAAATCTGAACGGTTCAATAACTGTAGAACTATTCAACAAAGGCTTAGGAAAAGCTGAATTTACTTTAGTAGAACTTGAAGCTACAGGGGCAACTATAGACAAACCAAAACAATTCATTGGAACTTTAGGGCCAAATGATGTAGACACTGTAAAAACAAACATAAACTACACACAAACAGATGCTACTCTAAAAGTAAAAATAAGTTACTTGGATTCTGATGCAAAACAAAAAGTAAAAGAAATAATCCTAAACCCAAAAGGACAAATAGCAACACAAGAAGGGTCTAATTGGTTACTAATTCTTGTAGTACTAGTTGTAATTGGGGCAGGAGTATACAACTTTGTTTTAAAGAAAAGAAAATAATTAATGTTAAATAAAATGTTGTGGTTTTATACCCCAACATTTCTTTTTTTAATCCTTCAATTTTAATTTCCAGCCAGCAGAGCGCACCAATGTTTTTGAAACAGGCTTTGAAACAAAAGGGATTTTGGCAGAAAAAAATTTTCTTGCAACCATTAATTTTCTTGCAGCACTTTTTCTTTTTCTTGAAATGACCCTGACAATCGACTTGCTGTCAGGCTCGGTTGAGTTATACTCCCCAACAAAAAGCCTTTTTGGATTTGCCAAACGATTAACCAACTTCAAACGAGTCTTTGCACTTCTTCCCGCAAAAAAAGAATCTCCAAATTCAATACGTGCTCTTGCCATTCTATTATGATGAAGTCTTGCCTTAGATGCAACTAGTTTCACAAAAAGTCACTTTTTTATAATTTGTAATCATCTTCAACTTTTAAAATTTTTATTCCAGAATCTGTAATCTGCAAAGGATGCAAATCTTCATTATGTTTTGTTGCTCTCATCTTTCTTATGTGAAGAGTTCTGTTTGACTGAGTACCAATACCCATATAGTGAAGAACAATTACTCCATCAGCAACAAATTCTTCAACACCATACTTTCCTAACTGCTTAGAATCTTCATTAATTTCAGTAGTAAACATTGTTGTAACACCAGCTCTTGCCAAAAGATAAATCATCTTCAAAACTGCCTTTCTAACATCCTGTTCATTATCTAAATTCAACCCTAAAGCAGGAATTGAATCAATAACAACACGCTTAGCTTTAATTTTCTTAATAGCCCTCATTAATTCCAACAATAACTTATCAAGATCAAACCCGGTTGCTGGCAGAGAAAATTCTTCATCACTTGGAATACCAAGTTTAGCCATTGTCCCATCAACAACCTTAATCATGCTAGAGTCTTCTAAAGCCCTCAAGTTCCAGCCAAATCTTAACATATCTTCTCTAATCAAATCAGGTCTTTCATCAAGAGTCAAATAAACTCCAGGCTCATTCATCTTTGCACCATTAACTAAAAATTGAGTAGCAAAAATAGTTTTACCAGTACCAGTTCCCCCTGAAATAAGAAAAGCTCTTCCTTCAGGCAAGCCACCTTCAACTAACTCATCAAATCCTGTAATACCTGTTCTAACTCTATTCATAAAAATCAACTACTAAAATAGACTTTTGTGGATTATAAATCTTTTCACAAGACAAGAAAAAGAAAAAATGGGACTGGCGAGATTTGAACTCGCGACACCATGGTCTTCAGCCATGTGCTCTCCCAGGCTGAGCTACAGTCCCCTGGTAAACAAAATCTTTCAAGAAAAGCTTTTTAAGGGGGAGCTTAAGAGAGCTTTTGCACGAGCACTTTTATAAGGATTTGAAAACCCAATTTCATCCATCCATTTATGCAAATTACCCTTACCATACAAACAAACTTTATAGGTTCTATGCTTTGATAATTTACTAAAATAAGACCTTATTTTAGTTACTCTAAAACCTTTAATTAAAAGAGTGTTTTGAACTTGTTCTGCAAGAATAATACTAGAAGTAGTTAATTCTAAAGAAGGATATTTTTCAACACCAGGCTTTTTTGAACAAAAAACACTTCCATCTGTGTCAAATAATCCTTTTAAAACAAACTTTAATAACTCCAAGTCAGACAAAATGAATTCAGGGATTTTTGCATTTATTGCTTTTCCTGCCCCTGCAAAGAAATTAAATTCATTAATTAACCTCAAACAATACTCTTTAGAATAAACAGAAATTCTTACACCATTAGAACGAAATTTAGAAAACACTGTTTTATTACAAACAATTTGAATAATTGAACACAAATATTCAAAATATGCTTTATCTGTAACAGGATTTCCAGTCAATCCAAAAATATACTTTTGACTTGCTAATGAAACAAACCCATCACCAAGTAAAGCACCTAATAACTCACATTCTTCTTTAGAAATATACATTACAAAAATATTTTTTGTTAAAAATAAAAACCCTTGGAAACTAATTTGCCGGCGTAAATTTTAGTTTTTGAAGACTAAAGAAAATTACTGCCCTTTTGTTATAACTATAATATTACCTAAAAGAATCAAAAATCCTCCAATAATAACCGGAAAGGTTAATGGCTGAGCTAAAAAAATAACTGAAAGAACAACTCCAGAAACTGGTTCAAGCAACATTAAAATTCCTGCAGTTATTGTTGAAACTCTTTTTGCCCCAGCATAATAAAGCAAGTGAGCCCCAATAACAGGAACCAGACTAAACAAAATAATTAAAACAAAAACAAACAAAGGAAAATCAAGTGAAAGACCTACTACATTTGGAAATGGCGCAAAAAGAACCATTAAAGGATAAACAAAAATATACACTAATGCTCCAACTCCTGAACCAAAAAAGAAAATCCATAATGGAGAAAGCTTCCTTTTGCTTGCAACACTACCAACAACAATCCAAAGTGATAAAAAATTCCTCCAAACAAAGCAAAGATTACCCCAAGCAAACTACTTGAAGAAGTTAGTTCAAAAGGATTTACTAAAAAAACAACTCCAATCAAAACCAAAATCCCAGCAATAATCTGGTACTTTGAAACACTCTCTTTTAGAAAAAAATGACTAATCAAAATTGTCCATAATGGCTGAGCACACAAAAGCAAAACTACAACTGCAACTGAAGCTCCAAAAACAACTCCCCCAAACTGACAAAGAACAACACACTCAGAAACAATTGCATAAAAAATTAAAATTTTTAAATTTTCTTTTACTCCTTTAAATCCAATTTTAATCAAAAAAGGAACAACAAACAAAGAAGCTAACACACAAGGAATTGTTGAAATTTGAAAAAGAGACAAACCTAAACTAGAAAAAACACTTCCGCCAAAAACAATTAACCCACAAAGAATCCCACTCATTGCTAAAAACAAAAACCCTTTTGTTTTCTCATTAATGTTTTGCATAAAATAAAGAAGAACACTACAAAATATAATACTAAGGCAAAGAATAATTTAAATTAAAAAATAATTTAAAATGAAAATTAAAACTAGAATAAAAATAAGCGAGCCCGTAGGGAATCTAACGCCGCAACCCCTTTCCTAACCAAGCAAAGCTTTTGCTTTGCGGGCCACGCAAAAGTCAATACTTTTGCTAGGAGGTGTTGCATACCCAAACTAAATAAAACTAAAACTATAATAAAAATAAGCGAGCCCGTAGGGAATCGAACCCTAGACACCCAGATTAAGAGTCTGGTGCTCTACCGACTGAGCTACGGGCCCTGAATTACGGTAATTACTAGTCTTTCTTTAGTAATTACTTTTCAATACTTTTTGAAAAAGTAAATGCAAGCGAGCCCGTAGGGAATCGAACCCTAGACACCTGGATTAAAAGTCCAGTGCTCTACCGACTGAGCTACGGGCCCACCAATTGCATTCCTTTAAAAGAAATTGCCCTGAAAAGATTTTTAAAGATGCGTAAAAAGCAAGAAAGGCGAAAAAATGGGTAAAAAGGATTTTGTAGTAATAAGATATGGACATAGAGATGTTAGAGATTATAGAGTAACAAGCCACTGTGCATTAGTTTCAAGAGCATTTGGAGCAAGCAAAATAATTGTCTGCGAGTCAAAAGACCCTATTGCAGAAAACACCCTTAAAGGGGTAACTGAAAGATGGGGGGGAAGCTTCAAAGTTGAATTTATAGAGAACTGGAAAGATGCAATTGAACAACTAAAAAAGAAAGGATACACAACAGTACACCTAACCATGTACGGAATTCCTATTCAAGAGATTGATGAAAAAATAAGAACTCTTGATAAAGTTGCAGTACTAATCGGATCACAAAAAGTTGAACGAGAAGTATATGATACGGTAGATTATAATATTTCAGTAACAAATCAACCGCATAGTGAAATAGCTGCACTGGCAGTTTTCCTTGATCGAGTACAAAAAGGAGAGGAATTAAACAAAGATTTTAAAGGATCACAAATACAAATAATTCCACAAGAAAGAGGAAAAAAAGTAATTAGCACAGATAAAAGAAAAAAATAAAAGAATTCTATAGAGTTTAAAAACACTTAGTAAAGGGAATAAATTATGCCTTCAAAATCATTAACTGACCTGGTGCTTGTAAAAGAGTTGCTTGACACTATTGGTGGAGAAGACGCAATTACATTAGTTAAATTATGTGAAAAAAAAAGGTCTATGACAACTGATGAAGAATTGTCAAAAAAGATGAACAAAAAAGTAACAGAAGTGAGGGCAACATTAAACAAATTACATTTTAGAGGAATTGCATGTTACCAGAAAGCAAGGAACCAAAAAACAGGCTGGTATAATTATACTTGGGAAATAAAGAAAGATAGAATTGCTGATATTATAGAAGAACAACAAAAGGAAAACCTTGAAAAATTGAACAAAAAGATGAATTTAGAAGCAGATTATAGTTTATTTGATTGTGCAAAGTGCAATCATAGAGAAGTGTTTGAAGTAGCGGCAGAATATAACTTTTTGTGCCCAATATGTGGGGGAAGCATGACTTCCGCTAATGACCCAAACAGACAAAAGGAATTGACAGGAAAAATAAAGAAGATAGAACTAGAAATAGAACTTCTAAAGAAAATGAAGTAGAAACACTAAAACCTGGACACATTTTATAGTTAGTAGTTGAAAAGAAAGAAGATTGGAACAATCTTTTTTAACAAAAATAAAGATAAAAAACAAATAAAACTATAAAAAAACCATTAAAAATGGTTTTTAAGTTATAATAAGGTTAATTAGCCTTAAAACTAGCGGGGTAGAGCAGCCTGGAGTGCTCGCCGGGCTCATAACCCGGAGGTCGGAGGTTCAAATCCTCTCCCCGCTATAGTGAGTTTTAACCTATTTTTTAGTTAAATTATCTTAAAAACAACCCCTTTAGTTCCACCACTAATATAATCTAATAAATACGACAACTGACTTAATTTTGCTGTTTTTTTATTCACTCTAAAAACCCTTTTTTTTAGCCATTTAAAAAACCCCTAAAAAGGGGCTAAAAATGAACTCTCACAACAGAGCAAAAACAACACAACTTCACATACCCCCTAAAAAGAACTAAATCAACATAGCTCACTTGTTGTAAAATTGACTAAAATTACACAAAACATATTAAAAAACAAAAAAACTAAAAGCCACAAAATTAAAAACAAACAAACTAAGTAATTACAAGTAATTACACGTAATGAGGTGTAATGAGGATAAGCACAACTCATTACCGTAATGTTTTTAAATCATTACGGTCATTATATTAATGACGAGAAAAAAGTGGTAATGATGGGAATTATAGAAACAATCAAACAAATACTTGGAATCAAGCAAAAAGTAGCCCAAGCAAGTGCTCAAACTATCCAAGTGAGTGAGATTAAGAAAGGGATAGAAGTAAGGTCAATTTGGGACTTCTTACAGTTTAATGAACATACACAAGCTTTTCACCTAGCTAGCGTCATACGCTTTGATGAATGGGTTACAATGGATGAAGTGAGAAGAAGGATATTTGACCTTTTTCAAGTAGATTATGAAAATGAACGCTCACTTTACCCGTATCTTAAGACAATGGTTGATGTAGGACTTATTGAGAGCAATAATATTGGCGGAAAACGCAAATGGAGAAAGAAAGATCTACTAATCAAAATTGAAAAAGAGATAAAAGAAGAAGAAAAACAAACTCAAACAGAAAAAGAAGCTACAATCCAAGCCCAAAACTAATTAAGAGCACAAAAATGCTTCTTTTTTTCATCTTTTTAATTAAAACAGATAAAATAAAGGTTCCATTTAACTTCATTTCTTGGACATATTTTGAAATTGATTAACAAAGTTATTTTGCCAATTTAAGCCATTATATGTAGTAATTACCAAGTTTTGATAAATAAAGAAGGACTTATTTTACAGTAATTACCTTAAAAAGAGTTAAAATTTAAGTTGAAAAAAAAGTAATTACTCACTTTTAAAGTTGAGCAGGATTTTTTAGTTTCTTAAATAACTCATAGAACTCAATTAAACTCTGTGATTGCTGGTAAGTTTGCTTAAACCATTCAAGATCCACTATCCCTTGAGCTTCTTTTACTAAGGCTGCTTTATAACCCGAGTCTGCTCCACTTTGAGTTGCTACTCTTTTCATCTCATTAAGAAGTAAGGCTTTACCCTCAACTCCTTCAACAAATTTTCTGTTTAAAAGAGTCTCAATTGAAACAGCTACTTCTTTTTCAGGAAGATCCTTTTCATTCAAGAAATAAGTACACTTCCAGTCCCCTTTTTCCTGCCAATGATGGGTTGGATTCTTACCTGTTTTAAAAAATTCTTGTAAAGTTTGAAATGCTACTTGGGGTATTATTACACAATTTTTACCTGGTTGAATATAAGGGTAATTTGAAAGAATACCTTCTCGGTGATAATGGTAGGTTTTTCCAGATCCTTTATAGACTGCTTGAGTATATCCATAAATTCCGCGAAAAAGTTTTTGATAAGTATAAGAAGAATGTTTGGTTGAATCAGGAAGAATAAATCGGTATTGAACAAAATATGCTTTTATTGACATTTTAACACCCACCCCACGCTTCCATTACTACCTTATAATAATATAATAAAATATTTCTTATGTATAGTATATATACATATTGTTATTAGTTACTAATTCTTTCTTTTTCTTTTTTTAGGTAAAAGGAAAGGGTGTCCAAGAAATGAGGAGATTTTTAAGGGTTAAAAAAAGGGTTGAAAAGAGATTAAAAATTGAAAAAATAGGTTCTAAAGTTAAGGTAGGTTAATTAAAAAATGAAAGTAAGGGGAGGCCTTACCTTCTAGAATATTTATATCTCAATTGAGAAGCAGCAGTACTTTGTTCTTGTGCTTCTTCTTTAGGCTGTTCTGTAAAAGGTATTTCTCTGCTTGAAACAATAATAATATCCTTTACTGACTTAACATTCCTGTATGGAATGCTTTTCTCAGCCAAGATCTTCTTTGCATCTGATTTAGTTTTAACTTTCAAAGGCTCAGTAGTAATGGTTTCAAGTTTACCTTTTTCAAGGTTTATGATTATATCATACACTTTACCTTTATACCCAGCTTCAAAGTCATAAACATCCATGCCGAAAAGTTTTGACAATCTAACGCTCATAAATAATCCTCCCTTAGAGTTTTTGTTACGCTAAGAAAGACGGTGAAGTATTTAAATCTATTCCTTAAAATAAAAAAACAATCTTTAGTTTGGAAAACAAAATAACAGCGCATATACATAATTTGTTGGGTTTTTTAAGTTTTAAAATAATGTTTTTTGGACTTGACTTTTATTAAAGGAACAGTGGGGGGTAAGGGGCGGAGGTTAATTTTTTACAATTTATCAAGAGGACTAACAACTTTTTTGAGTTGATCATTTGCAACACTAGTATAAATTTGGGTGGTGTTTAGACTTGAGTGACCTAAAAGAGTTTGAATATATCTAATATTAGTTCCAGCTTCAAGTAAGTGAGTAGCATAAGAATGTCTTAAACAGTGGGGGGTAACATGTTTGTTTATCCCAGCATTAATCGCTGCTGCTCTTACAATTCTTTGAATTGTATCAGTAGTGATTGGCTTTCCATTTTTTTTAGAAAAAACAAATTCTGATTGAATTTTCTTTTTTGCCAAATATTTTTTTATTCCATGAATCCACTCTTTTGAAAGAATAATAATTCTGTCTTTATTTCCTTTTCCTGCTCTAACTGTTGCAGTTCTCTCTTTAAAATTTAGTTCCTCAACTTTAATTTTAGTTACTTCACTTACTCTACACCCAGATCCATACATGAATTGCAGCATTAAGCGGTTTCTTCCAAAGTGTGTGCTTTCAAATAATTTTTTTATTTCGTCTCGAGTAAGAACTTTTGGCAAGGATTTAGCTTTTTTTGGGATTTTAATTTCTTCAAGAATTGCTTTCATATGATTTTTTTTAAACAAGTATTGCATTGCAGCATGAACCAAAGACAAAGTTGCATTATTACAACCAACTTCTTTTTTATGGGCAAGGTAGGAAATCAGATCCTGTTTTACTAAAGCCGCAAGGGGTTTATTGATAAAATAAATCATTTCGCGCGTGTAAATAAGATACATTTTGATTGTTTTAGAAGAATAGCCTTCAACAATAAGTTCTTGTTTTAATTGAGTTAAAATTGATTCAAAATTTGGGTTTAAAATAAGCTGATTAGTTTGTGCTTGAGTTAAAGGAATAATTTCTTTAGTGGAAGAAGGAAGGGGGAGAGTGGTGGCAATTTGTTGAGTAGGTTGTTCTGGTAGATTATCCTGCATTTTAATCAGTACCTTTTAGGGGTTTTTTCTTTAAATAAGTGCTCTTTTTTTAACAAAAGTTTAATAATTTTTTTTAAAAAAGTAAGGTTTTTAAACGCAAAAGGGATAATCTTACTATATGTTAAGAAAACCACAAAAACCTCCAGAAGGAGCTAAAATGAAGGAAACTGCTGACATGGTTATGTGGCGAAAAGAGTTTGAAAAAATGAAAGTAGAAGATCATAAGAGCAAATTAAAAGAACTTGGGTTGGACGATGAAGATTTAGCTGAATTTGATGCTCTTGAAAAAGGAGAAACAACTCTTGACGCAGAACTTGGCGGCGAAGAAGTAAAAGAAGTCCCAAAGGAAGTTAAAAAACAAATAAAGAAAAAATAATTCTGCTTTTATTTTTTAAGTAATTTTTTTGCTTAAAAAATATTTTTTTTAATTTTAAAAATTTGATTTAATTTACTTATTTTTTAGTGGCTCTAATTCCAGAACTCTCTTTATGATATTTGACATTAACAAAACCAGCTTTAATTAACATTTTTTCAATAGTGGGCCAGTACTCAGTTCCTTTGGTTTTTCCAGGGTTTGGACAGTAATGATAAAGAAGGCCCTTTGATTTTAATACTCTATAAAGTTGTGCATAAAATTCGCTTGAAAATAATTCTTTTCCAAAAGAAGTTGTTGGGGGGTCATGTAAAATTCTGTCAATTGAATTACTTTCAATTGTTTTAATTTTATCATAAACACTTCCAATTGTTAAGTTAATTTTTTTATTAGTGAACAGCTCTTCTGAAAAAGGATTATACTCCGCCATTTTCAAAACATTTTCATCTTTTTCAAAAACAATTACTTTCTCGCATTCACTTTTATTTGCTTCAATAATTGAAGTATACCCCAAACCACAGCAGCAGTCAAGAACAATTCCTTTAATTGGTGAAATTTCTTTAACCATTAATTCAGCGCTGGTTTTTGGGCTAATAGTTTTGAATCGGTGCATTGGAACACTTGATAGCATAATTGTGGGCCAATCTGCAGTAGGTTTAAGTTTGTAATAAAGATTAGTTTCCTCGCCAAACATTTCAATAGCAAGAACATACCCATCAACAATAGTGTAAAAAGTTTCCTCTTTTGTTTTTTTTAATTCATTAAAACTAACTTTTTCATTTCTAATTAAAGCAAATTTTTCTTCACCATTAATTAAAATTTTTTCTTGGGTTTTTCCTAAGTCCAAACTCATCAAAAGCAAGGTTTGTCCAGGAAAAGAAGTGTTTGACTTAGCTGAAAGTATCTTTTCTGCATCCTTTTTGGTCAAAATGGCAAATTTATGCATTATAATCAAGTATGTAGGTATGAAAAGGTTTATATATTACCTCAGCACAGGTATGTATTGGAGCTATTTTTTAAAGTTTCCTAAAGTTCAAAAAGGTGAGTCTATGAGTCATATATTGCTAAAGATGGATGTAGATGAGGAACTGAGACTAAGTCTCCTTGCTCAAGAATTAAAAATGAGATCTAAGCAGCCTGAAGCCTGGACTAAAACAAAGTTTAGAAAATACGCGAACTTTGGAAGAAACAGGAATAAAACTGCAGAAGAAATCTTAAACGCAGAACCAAAAACAATGGCAAAGTCAGCTTTAAAGAAGTAATATTCTTTTAGAGTTAATTGTCAATATCTTTTTAGA
>JAVHOV010000006.1:19493-22181 GCA_036170245.1 archaeon
TTTTAGAGTTAATTGTCAATATCTTTTTAGAAATAATTAACTTGCACTATATGTTGCAAGTTTTTTATTTTTCTAAAATTTAACCTAATTAAAAAAAGTTTTATTTAAGAAAAAGAAATAAAGTGATTAATTTACTTAATCACTTCAAGAGTTCCTTTCTTTCCGGCACTAATTTGGATTCTTCCTTTGTATTCAGTAACCCAACCGTTTGTAATTTTTAATTTGTCTCCATCATTAACTTTTTTATAATCATCATTCCAAAGAGTGAGTGAAACTTCTTCCCCGTCTTCATCTTTTACTGCCGCATTGCAAACAGTTCCTTGACCGTTAGCACTTGCAAAAGCTCTTGGTTCTCCTTTTGTTACTACTTCAACAATCATTTCTTCAAAGCCTGTACTTGGTTTTAATTCTTTTATTTTCATTAGAACACCTTTAAACTAAAAAGATACAAAATCATTAAAAATGGACTTGTTAGTTTTGAAAAGCAATTTATTATTTGGCTAAGAGATGCTTCATTTCTGAAAGTTCAATTAAAGTTTTGGCGTTTTTAGTCAAAAAAACACTTGTGTTTGTTCGTTTAATTGATTCATGTGCACTTGTGGATTTTTCATGAGCAAGTGCAAGGGTACTGCTGTTTTCAGTTCTTATCATAATAATAATTTCATTAGAAAGTGTAGTAAAAACATCCTGAACATCATCCATTTTCATAAGTACTTTGATTATTTTATCTTCTCTTCCAGGAACTGGTTTTATTAAAGTAAATGTTTTAAGTCCCATTTTTAGTTCGTCATATCCTTTTTGAGTAAGATCTGGAAGTGCCTTAACCATTACTCCACTTTCCCAAAATTTTTCCCATCTGTTAGAAACAGTATTTCTATGAATTTTATATTTTTGTGCAATTTTGGACAAGTTGATTTTAGGATTTTCCATTTTTGCATAAAGAATTTCACAATCAATTTCACTTAACTTAAACAATTCATTTTTTTGAACAGGAAGGTAATGCCGCTTGTATTCTCTGTTAGCAAAGTAGACTTTCGTGTCAGAAATCATCCCATTAAACAGTTTTTCCATCATTAAAATGAATGCACTTACATTGTTTATGCTTGGGCCCATTATTTTTATTGCAAGATTATTTTCTCCAGTAATTTCAGCTATTGAAATTACTTGGGGCAATTTCATCAATTTTTTTATAAATAATTCAGGGGGTTGGCTGTCCCAGTTAACACTTAATAAAACCCAAGCAAAACTTCCTAAACCAAGTGTGTTTAAATTAATTTCATATTTTGTTTTTGAAAAATAGCCTTCTTCTTTTAGTTTTTCAAGAACATAATTTACTGTGCTTTTTTTAGTTTTAATCTGTCTTCAATAGTTCCTTTAAAGTTTTCAATTCCATTAACATAAGCTTCTCTTAAAATTTTTTTTCTTAACTCTCCACCTTTTTGCATGATATATACTTGCTTTTTACAATAAAAAGCTTTTCTTTTAAGCGCACAAGCATTAACTAATATTAGTTATTTTACTAAATTTATGTTTGCTTTTTTTCGCTAAATGCACACATTATTTATTTTTAGTTGTGTGCATAAAAACAAGTGTTAATTAACCCTGGATGAGGCAATATAATTAGGAGGGGTAAAATGATAGAAAACGCTACACTTTCAAAAGGAGTTGCATTGTTTGCTACTCTAATTGGAATCTACAATTGGATAGGGCAGGGGACAAGCCTTTTCGATATAGTAGTATTAGTATTTGCCGCTGCTTTAATCATGAATGTAGATTTTGGCAATGAAAAAAAATCAGACCTTCCTTTAGAACAGGGTGAAATCCAGAAACGAAGTTTTTTTAGTGCTACGGTGGCTCCCTTAAGTCAGCATATTGGCATGGCGTGAGCATTTTTTTGAAAAAATGGTTATTTGACTCCTTTTTATTTATTTTCTTTTAATTAATAATTGATAAAAAATGGGTTTTCTTTTTTTAGATATAGAATCACTAGTCGATCCAAACGACCAAAAGTCAGGATTAAATCCATTTCATGACAATAGTCGAGTAATTGTAATTTCCTATAATTATTATTCTCATCATACTGCTCCAAAAGAGGGTCAAATAAAACCGCCTCAATTTTTGCTTGAATGGGAAATAGGGTCTGAGGAAAAATTGCTTTTGGAATTTTATAACGTATTAAAATCAATTGAAAAAAAGGAATTTAACAGCGGAGACGAGTTTTTGAAAATTGTTGGATTTAATCACTTGGCTTATGATTTAAATTATTTGTTTTGCAGAATGAGTAAATATAATATTGCTCCTCAAAAAGAATTGTTTAATCTTTTATTTACAAATCCCAAGCACATTGATATGGCACAACTCGGAATGGCTGTTTCAAAAGCAACTAAAAGAGATGAGGATTTTAGGACAATATCCCAAAAAACAATTAACTCTTATTATGACATTCCAATCAAAGAAGCAACTGGAAAAGATGTTTCAAAGTTTTATTTAGATAAGGATTATGCAAAAATAATGAAATATTGCACTGAGGAATTCACTTTTGAATTGCTTTACCAGAGTTTACTGCAAACCTTTTTACATTAATTTTTTGTTTTAAAAAATAAAACGGGTTTGTCCAATTTTTTGTATTATAGAGGCTCTGTAGAAATGATTTATAAACAGGCATAAATAGAGGGTTGCCCCTCTACT
>JAVHOV010000007.1:0-57111 GCA_036170245.1 archaeon
TAGATAGGAGGGCAACCTCCTATTTATTCCTTTATAAAGGATTTCTACAAAACCTCTTCTTTCAAAACAAATAAATACTCTTTTTGTCAATAATACTGTTGTATGGTTGAGTTATTCGGCGATTGGTTTGGAAACATTGTTGCAATTTTTATTGCTTTTGTAATTTACTTGTATTTGAGAATAAATACCAAGGAGAAGAAGAGTTGGAATAGACTCGATTTGTCTTTTTCTGTTGTAATATTTTTGATTACTGCATTTGAAATAATTGGTTCAATAGTTTTTGAAAATCCTTATTATGGTCCTAGTGAAGGATTCATTATTTCAATTGCAATAATGGTTATAACTGCTATAACAGGAACTCTTTCTGCAATTGAATTAAGAGCCGCTCATAAAGAATAAGTTTAATTAAAAAATATAATTAATTTTAGTTAAATCTTTTTATCCGATGATTAATAGTAGTGACATTATACCGATTCCTAAAAGAATAAAGAAGAATTGGATGATTGCTTTTTTTACTGAGAACTCTCTGTGCAGTTCTGGAAATAAATCAGTTCCTGCAATATAAAGAAAACTTCCTGCGGCAAATGCCATTAATAGTGGAGTAATTCCAGCTATCATTGTGCTGAAGAATATTGTTAGAATTGCTCCTAAAAATGAAGTGAGTGAGATAAGGAAGTTGTATGCCAGTGCTTTTGGTTTTGAAAATCCTCCTTTAATTAGTACTGCATAATCTCCCATCTCTTGGGGTATTTCGTGTAGTACTACTGCAATAGTTGTAGAGAAGCCAATTACTGGGCTTGCCATAAATGCTCCTGCAAGTATTACTCCGTCAATAAAATTGTGGACTGCATCTCCCATTAAACTCATGTAAGTAAATCTGTGGCATGTTTTTCCATGACTTAAGTGGTGGCAGTGCTGCCAGTGAACTACTTTTTCAAGCAAAAAGAAAGCAACTATTCCTGCAAGAATTGAAAATGATATTGCGGGAGTTATTCCTTCTTTTGAAATTTCTGGAAGTAAGTGAATGAATACATCTCCGATTAATGCTCCTATTGCAAAAGCAACTAGCGCCTCTACCCAGTGTTCAAAAGTAATGGGTTTCACTTTTATTGTAATGATTCCAATTATAGAAACCATTGAAATCAAAAATAATGAGCCAAATAATTCTAAGTACATTTTAATCCCTATTACTTATTCTTCTTTGGCATAGTTTATATATCTTATTGATTGTGATTATCAATAAGGTGCTTTTAGTGATGAAAAGGAGATTAACTAAGCAAAAGGAGCTTATTCAAAAAGAGCTTGACTCAATTAATTCTTTTTTCAGTGCAGAGGATTTATTTGAAAGGGTTAAAAGCAGAGATTCTTCTTTAGGTATTGCTACAATTTACCGTTTCTTAAATGATTTGAAAAATGATAATCAAATTTTTTCTTATAAATGTGATAGAAGGACAATTTATTCAAAGAGAGAAAAAAGTCATTGCCATTATATCTGCGAGAAAACCGGTAAAGTTACTCACTTTTCAATTGATTCGCTTGATTTTTTGAAAGATAAAATTCCCGGTTCGATTCACAGTTTTCAAATCGAAGTTAGGGGTGTCTGTGATAAGCACTTAGGCATTTCTAAAAAGAAATAAATTTATAGCGGGCCCGGGGGGAGTTGAACCCCCGTCTAATCCTTAGGACGGATTTATACTATCCACTATACTATGGGCCCACGTGTTTTGTGCTATAAAACTTTTTAGTAAAGAACCTTTAAATTAGTTGTTAGTTAGTTCTTTAGAGGAATAATTTTAGGGTTGATGCAGTTAATAGAGGCACCCATAAATTATCATCAAGCGGGATTAGTTCTACTATTGTTGCAACTAGCGCCGCAATTATTGCAAGGTTTATTGGGTAAAAATAACTTAAACAAAGTAGGGCAACAACAAAGCATGCAGTGCTCCCTTCAAGAGTTTTTTTGCCTAAAATTTTGTGGGTTCCAAAGTTAATTCCTATAATTGCTGCGAATGCGTCAGCAAATACCTGCACACTTAATGATGCCAGTATTATTGTTTTATTGTCCTGAAAGAAAAACAATAATAGTATTGCTGATGCGAAAAAGAATATGGCTGCTTTTCCTGGAAAACTTTTTTCGTTTTCCCGCTCAACGCTCTCAACAATTTTTCCTAAATATGGAAGTTTGACTTTGTATTTTATTAACGAAGAAACAATTATTCCTAGTGCTAAGAAAAATGAAATAATATTGATGCTGAGGTTTGTTCCTAAAAAATAAATTAGTGCTAAAAAGATTGTTCCAAAAATTATGTGAATTGATTTTCTTACATATTCTTTTGTGTGTTTCATTTTTTTGTTCCCTCAAATTATTTTTTCTTCATTAATATTAGGTAGTGGTGTTTTTCGTAAGGTTCAAGCATTATTGTTTGGATGATTTCAAATTCTTTTTCAAGTATTTTCTTTTCTGAAATAAGAATATCTTCTTTGGCTTCTGATTGCGAAATGCTTCTTGTTTTTAGTGCAAGCGCAGCAAGTCCTCCTTTTTTCAAAAATTGTGCGTTTCTTACAAATATATCTGCTTGGTTTCTTTGTGAAATATCCTGAAACATTGAGTCAGCTTTGTGTTCAAAATATTCTTTGTAACTATCAGTTTTTTGTGCATCACTTAAAATTGGGTAAATATTTTCTCGCTTTTCTGCCAATTTAGTTAATTTGTTCATTGCAATTTCGGAAATATCAATGCAAAATATTGCGCCTTTCTCTCCGACAATGTCTGATACATGGCTTACTGTTGTTCCTTCTGCACTCCCTAGGTAGATTATAGTGCATCCTTCAAAAAAGATGCTTTCGCTAAGTCCGTTTTTTATTCCTGCTCCATATTTTGAACGGTAAGGATCCCATTCGCGATATTCAATATTATCTATAGTAACTAATTTTTCTCCATAAACTCTTTTTCCAGCTAGAAGATTTTTAGTATAAATTCCTTTTCCGTCAGAATATATTCCATCAAAGATTTGTCTCATAATTAGAATAGGTTATTTGTCTTTTTAAATCGCTTCATTACAATAAAATTAAAGTAATTTTAAAAAATCTTCTTTCTCAAGACCAATTATTTTTATTATCTGTAAAAGTGTTCCGATTTTTAGTTTTTTGTGGTTAGGGATTGTTAAAATATTTCCAAAATTATCTTTTAGAATTATGTGACTTCCTTTTTGTCTTGAAATAAAATAGCCTTTTTTTAAAGCAACTTTTATTGTGTCATTTGCAGAGATATTATATAAATTAGGCATGGGCATCAATTGTTGCCTTTTCTATTGTAATTAGGTGCGACAATTGTTTTGCTTTATTTTTTCCTTTTTCTTCTAAGTATAGTTCTATTGCTTCTTTTATATTTTTCATTGCCTTCTCCTTTGTATTTCCTTCTGAAATGCATCCTGGCAATGCTGGTACGTATGCTGTATAACCAACTTTTTGTTTTTCTAGAACTACATCAAAGTCGAATTTCATTTTTTCACTAAACAATTTACCACCTTTCTAATTAAATAGTTTTGGACAGCAAAATAGTTTTGTTATCTTTGTTTAAAAACATTTTTGAACTAATTTGCCGGAGTAGGATTAGTATCTTTTAGCAGTTCTTGGAGTTCTTTTTCCAAATGATGGTTTTGAACGGTTTCCGAATTTATTTTCACCAAATGAAGAGTGTCCGCTTGGTCTAGAATGTCTTCCTTCTTCGCTTCTGAAACTTGGTCTTGGTCTAAAATCGGAATGGAATTGTCCTTCTTCTCTTCTTTGGTATGGTCTTTCGCTGTTGTAATAATCCTTATCTTGGCTTGGTGCAGCACTTTCTCCACCATAAGCTGGTCTATCTCTTGAGTAGGGTCTAGCACCATATGCAGGTCTTGATCCATATGAAGATCTAGCGCCATAAGAGGGTCTGTCTCTATTGAAAGTTCTAGGTCCGCTACTTGGATAAGCTGGTCTGTCTCTACTAAATGTTCTTGGTTTAACAAAGTCGCTGTTTCCTCTATTTCCCCAAGTTGAATCTCTTCTTGGTGCAGATGAGTAACTTCTTTCTCTTGGTGCATCGTATACAACTTCTTTTGGTTCGAATGATGCAGTTGCGTAATTGTCAGTTAATTCTCCGGCAATTCTTGGTCCGAATTTTCTTTTTTGGCTTAAGCTTCCTTCTGTAGGAGGATAGTTTCCGCTTACTTTAGTCCATGGTTTTCCTGTGTTATTTTTTTCAAAGAATGCTTTTCTTTCTTCAGGAGTAAATGTTCTGTGTTCTGCAGCAAAATCTCTTTTCTTAATTTCTTTTGTAAAAGTTTCTCTTCTTCTGTCTGCATTTATTTGTTCGTACTCCATTTCTTTTTCTTTTTGTTCTAAAGTTTCTGGTTCATTTGCAATTAATGTAATTCTTTCTTCAAGTAATTTCTTAGTTTCAGCTGCAGTATTTTCTCCGCCGAAGTAATCAACTTTTAGGGCAATAGCAAGTTTTCCTGCAATTATTCTTGCTGCTTTTCCTCTCTTAAATCTTGGCAAGTTTTGCAAGAGTGGGTGGTTGAATAAGTGTCCGTGTTTTGGAGACTTAGCATTTTTTCTTAAGTGTGCAAATAGAGCTTTTTCTGCTCCAAGTACCTGTATAGTTGAAGCTGGCATAAAGCATAATCGTTTCTTTGATCCTGCTTCGCTTAGTAATTTTGCTCCTATAATTGGTGTAGCAACTTCTGCAAAATTAGGGAATTCTGCTTTCATTTCGGTTTCAATAAATAAATTTAATTTTGCTTTTTCTTCTTCAATTAATAAAGTATTTTTTTCAAGGTCTCCGAATTTTTCCAAAGCTTCTCCGCTTGGTGTTCTAACTTGCCATTCGTTTAAATTTTCTCTCATTAAGTTGTTAATAGAATCAAGGTCGCTTAGTAAGTTAACGGCTTTTATAATGTGTATCTCTTTTCCAGCGAATTTTTCGTTAATTTGTTCGCGTGTTTTTTTAAGCATCTGTTTTCTTAAGAAGTCTCTTTGTTCCATACAATAAATTCATTTATTTGTCTTTATATGTCTTTCTTTAAGGCAAAAAAAGTAGGATTTGCTTAAAGAGTGAACTTTTCTTGCTCTTTTAGTAATAAGTGCAGTTTTGCATTTAATTCTTTAATATTCACTCTTACTTGCTTTAGAGAATCTCTTTCTCTTACGGTAACAGAATTATCTTTTAGTGAATCATGATCAATTGTAATGCAAAAGGGAACTCCAATTGCATCAAGTCGAGAGTATCTCTTTCCAATGCTTCCACTCTCATCATAGTATGTTCTAAAGTCTTTTAGTTCTTCCAAAATCTCTTCGGCTTTTTCTGGAAGTCCGTCTTTTTTCATTAAAGGGAATACTCCTACTTCTATTGGAGCCATTTTTGGAGGAAGAGCTAATACTGTTCTTTGTGCATCAGTTTCTCTTCGAGAGAATGCAATATCAAGCAGTGCGTAAAATGGTCTGTCTACTCCGAAAGCAATTTCTATTACATCTGGAATGAATACTTCTCCACTTTCGCTTCTTACTGTGAGTTCAGTTTTAGAATATTTTGAGTGCTGTGTTAAATCATAATTTGATCTATCGCTTATTCCAACCATTTCAACCCATCCAAATGAATTAGTTTCTATTTCAAGGTCCCAAGTGTCATCAGAATAAAATGCGCGTTCATCAGTGTGGTGTTGTCTGAATCTTATTTTTTCAGTTGGTATTCCTATGGAAGTAATTATTTGGTAACTCAGCCACAGGTTCCACGCATATGCTTTGTTCTTCAAATATTTTTGTTCCATTGCGTCATTTAATGAAATCATGCTCCACTTTGTTTCAGACTTTTGCATGCTTTCAGTCCAAAGAGGAAGCTTTGCTTCTTTTATTTTATTAAATGGTTCAAATATTTGCTTCATTTCTTTACTTAAAAACATTTGTGATTCAGCTTGAGTAAATTCTCTTTGTCTTACTAAGTGCTGTCTTGGAGAAATTTCGTTTCTAAATGCTTTTCCTATTTGAAAAACAGTGAATGGTAGTTTTCCTCTGAAGAAATTAACGTAGTGCTTGAACGGTAAGTAAGTAGTAGTAGCAGTTTCTGGTCTGTTGTATGCAACAGTGTCTTTTCCGATTGTTGTTTTCATCATTAAGCTTTGTCTTTGTATTTCAAGTATAAATCTGCCTTTGCATGTAGGGCAAGTTATTTCATGTTCTTTAATTGATGCAATTAATTCTTCATCCTTAAAGTGATCTGCAGCAATTCCGGTTGCTTCTTCAATTAATTTGTCTGCTCTAAATGTTGCTTTGCATTTTGAGCAGTTGATTATTGGGTCATTAAATCCTTTTAAGTGTCCACTTGCTTCCCAAATAATTTGTGGGCTAATTAGAGGGTATTCCACTTCAAAGAAACCATTTTTTGTAAATACTTCTCTGAAAGAATTTTCTAGTTTGTTCTTCATTGCTTTTCCAACTAGCCCGTATGAATAAAATCCTGCGATTGGTCCGTATAATTCTGGTTCAGGTCCGTAGACAAAATCTTTTTCTGATAAGTATTTTGCAAGTTCTAGTTGGAAATCTTTTTTTTGAGTTTGGGTTTCAACCATGTTTAATCACAAGTTTAACTATACAATTCAGATTAGTAAAGAAATAAAAAGCTCTACTTTTGAAAGAAAAATAAGTAGAGTTAGTTAATTATTTGGTTCTTAATTGGTCTTCTTAGTTATTTCTATCAATGCTCTGTCTCTTTCTTTTGTTGCTGGGTCTAGCGGGTTATTGTATTCCCATTGTAGTACGCATACTTCTGCAACAACTGTGTCAGGAGATTCTACTGAATTCATTATATCTATTGATACTGGTTCATCTTTCTTTCCTGGTGCAATACTTTTTATTTCTGTTGTGTTTAATTTGAAATAACTTTGGCAACTTGCTGTTGCTTCAGGTGCTTCTAAATCTAAGCTTAGTTCAATATTTTCAATTGCAACACTTCCTAAATTTTCAAAGTGTGCTTCTCCTCCTACTAAAGTCTTCATTCCTGTGCATACTCCTGTTGATCTTGTGCAGGTTATTGGGAATGTTTTTGGAGTTATTTTGAATACTAAATTTACAGTTGTTTCTGTTGTAACGTTGAATGCAATTGTATATGGTTTATCGGCTTTCAGTGATGGGGATGATAATACTACTGATCCTACAAATTTATCTCCTTTCTTTGCTGTAAGTGGTGCTGTTACAAAAATCTTTATTGATTGGTCTTTTGTCGGATCAATCAAAGGAATTGTTGTTTCGCTTGCTGAAGTAGTTGAATTAACTATTTCAATCCAGCTTAAAGTGTCTTCAGATCCTGTATCTGGCTGTATTTCTACTTTTAGATTTTCAAGAGGAATTGTTTTGCTCGCATTTTTAAACTTTAAATTGTATTCTACTTGCTTTCCTGCAGTCAAGGGTACTGTTGTGTTTAACAGAGGAGTCATTGTTAGTTCTGTTGGATTTATTGCAGGCATTGCTGATATGTCAAACTTTTGGCTTGTTACTTTTGACCCTTCTATTTTGAATGTTATGCTTGCAGGAACAGTTTTTATTAAATTTGATCCTGTTTTTATTTTCACAGTGAAATCTAAATTTACTGATCCTCCTGCACTAAGAGAGGGTCTTCCTGAGGGAAGTATTTTTACTTCCAAGGGAGTAGTTGCTACTGGAATTACATCTGATAAATTAAATTCATTTCCTGAATTAAAAATATTTATTCTTCCTGTTATTTCTTGATTTTCATATATTTTAGTTGCATCAAGTGCAACTGTTATTGTTGCGTTAAGGTTTCTTATAAGTTCAATTTTCTTTGTTGTTCCTGTTTTGTCTTCGCTTGTAATGCTTACTGTTTCGCCCTCGACAGGGTTATATCCTTCAGAAGTCACTTTAGCAGTATATTCTCCAGGAAACAGCGTTGCTTTGAATTTTGTTGATTTAGTTTTTTGGGTTAGTTCAATAAGTCTTCCTGATTCGTCAGATAATTTTAAAGTTCCTGCAACTGGATTTCCGTCGCTGTCAACTAAAGCAATAGTAATTTCCTTTTGTGATCCAAGCCAGCTTAGTATTAGAAAGCCTGCTATTAGAAGAACAATTATTCCTATAATTATTGGTAAGTATTTTTTAATATCAATTTGGGGCATCTGTGGTCCGTAATTATAATTTTGTCCCTGTGGGGTATAATTGTCCGCACCGGGGGAATAGTTAGTATCATTATTTGGATCAAACAAAGTTGTTCACCGCAGAAATTAAGAAGTTCTTTTTTATAAAAGTTTGTTTTTGGCTTTTTTTATGGATTTTTGCCTAATTTTAGAAATTTTTTGAATGTTTTTAACTTTTAAATTTTTAAAAACGGTTTTTTTCTAAAGCATTAAGTATTAAATTCTCCTTTGATTGTTGTTTAGTTATGAAGATTAGTTTAATTGGATGCAAAGATAATTCAATAAATATTTTTCCTGCTTTGGTTAAATCCCTGTCAAAGAAAATTTCTGGTCTTGAAGTTTCAGTTAGGTTTGTTCCTTTTTTTGAAGATGTTCCTGCAGTATGTATGGAAGAATCTTCTTCTTCTGATTTTTTAGTAACTTTTGCATTGCTTGAGGATGAAGAAGAAGTAAAATTCTTAAAAAAGAAACTTGTTGATGTAGAACTTTTAACTAAAACCAGAATTCTTAAGTGGGTTACTGAGGATTCTTTTTCAGGAAATAAAACGGATAAATTAATTGATGAAAAAGAGGAATTGACTGAAGAAGTATCAAAGACTATTGTTAGTATTTTGTTTAAGGAATCTGATTTTGTTCCGCAAGAAGCCAAAGATTATTAGTTTGGTTATTTTATAAAATTTTTAATTAGTCTTTTTTGATTTTATTTCAGAGTCTAATTGTTCTATTAATTTCTGGGCATTTTTTAGTGCAAGGTTTTTTTCTTCAAGTCCTTTTTTCATTGCATTTAATTCTTTTTCATACCTATTTTTTATTTTTTCTTCAATCTCTGTCTTCTTTTCTTCTAAACCTATTAATTCTTTTGTATATTCGCTTCTCTTGGTTATGGTTTCTTGTTCTATTTCAAGTGCAATAGTTCTTGCAAAGTCTCTTTCTTTTTTTAGTTCTTTGATTAAGTCAATTGCTTTATTTGCAAAAGTTGCGTGGCTGTCTTCAAGCTCTTCCACTTCTTTTTTTAACTGGATAAAACTTCCTTCAACATAGGATATTTGTGCAAAGTGTGTTTTTAATGATTTTTTTGTTTCATTAATTGCTTCTGAAAGTTTTTTGTCAAGTTCCTGTAATTCCATTTCAGTTTCAGCAACGCTTTTTTCGCTTACATTTCCAAAATAAGTTTTTCTTTTAAGTTCGGTGTGCTGTTGTTTGATTTCATTTAATTCATCTTCTTTTTTCTGTAGTGCTTCAAGCAGTCCTTTTGCAGTGGATCCTTTTTGAATAGATAAAGTTCTTCTTGCAATCAAGAATGTTCTGGCCTTGTCAATATTGTATCTCATTTTCAAGCTCATTGTGAGTATTTTTTGTTGCAGTGATGAATAAAGATCAGGGACTTCAATACTTTCGGTTTCATTTACAAGTTCTTGCCTAATTTTTTTATTTTTTTCCATTGAAATATTTGCTTCAAGAACAGTCATTTCTCGTGTAAGTTCGGATAATAAAGAGCTGAATTCGGGCGAATTTTTTTCAAGCATCATTTTTATTTCGCGGTTGATTTCATCAAATTTTAAGTAAATGCTTCTCATTCTTGATGTGTTTTGCTCAAGTTCAAAAACAAATCCTTGCCGGTTTATTTCTGCCCAATTTGTTCTTGCAACAGAGGTGTGAAGGGTATTAATCTCAAGTATGCACTCTTCAACTTTTTCTTCTAATGTTGGTAAATTAGGCATGTTGAATTAATGGTTTTTTAGGTATAAAAGATTTGCTTATGAGGGGAGTTATTTTTATTTTTGCTCTTAAAAGGTTTTTTATGTTCTTTAGTTGTTAAGTACTTATGTTTACTCAGGGTAAGGAAGGCTTATTTTTCAGGGATCTTTGTATTGATCCTCATAGGACTCCTAAATCAAAGCTTGCTTTTTTGTCTCATGCTCATTCAGATCATGTTAAACTTTCAAAGAAAACTGAATTTTTAGCAACTCCCCAAACAATTGATTTGGTTAAGAATAGATTCGGGGAAGCAAATTTTCAACCTGTTGAAATGAATAAGAAAACGAAAGTTAGTGATTTTGAATTGGAGTTAAAACCAAATGGGCACATTTTGGGGTCTTCTCAGGCTCTGCTTAGTACTGATGGAAAAGATTTTGCTTTTTCAAGTGACTTTAGATTACAAAATTCTCTTCTCTTTAAGGGTGCAGAAATTCTCAAAGGGGATACTTTGGTTCTTGAAACTACTTTTGGTGCTCCTCAGTATGTTTTTCCTAAACAGGAAGAAGTTGTTTCGGACATGGTTTCGTGGATTAGTAAAAATGCAAAAAGCGGATTGGTTTTATTAGCAGGGTATTCTTTAGGAAAAGCTCAGGAGTTGACAAAGATTTCAAATGAAGCCGGATTTACTCCTGTGGTTCATGATTCTATTTTTGAATTAAATGAAATTTATCAAAATCATGGTGTGAAATTGGGCACTTATGAAAAGCTTGATCACAATCTGAAAGATTTTAGTGTATTGATAATGCCTCCTCAATTGGTTGACAGGCATTTGTTTCCAACTCTGGAGCATTTTGATAAAAGAAAAATATTTTCGGCTCTTGCGACAGGTTGGGAACATAGAGGGGCATTTGACAGAACTTTCAAATTAAGCAATCACTCTGATTTCAACGATTTGATTGAATATGTAACATTGTCAAATCCAAAACTAGTTTTGACTGATCATGGATTTTGCGAGGAATTTGCAAGAAAATTAAATAAACTTGGGTTTAATGCAAAACCATTGACTCAACATAAGCAGCAACTAATTAGTGAGTTTTAAGATTAAGGGTTTTTTGTGCTTGAACTGATTTTAAAAAACCTTATGAGAATAGTTTCTTTATGGTTCATGTAAAAGTTACTAAAGAATTAATAAAAAAAGTTGCTCAAAATGCAAGATTAAATTTGACTGATGCTGAGCTTGAGAAATTTGTTCCTCAAATAAAAGAAATTATCCTGTCTTCTTTTAACAAACTTGATGAATTTGATGCTAGTGACACAAAACCTTCTTTTCAGCCAATTGAAATGAGTAATAAATTTAGAAAAGATGAGGTTAGAAAAGGAATTACTCAAGAAGAAGCTTTGAGTAACGTTATTTTGAAATTAAAGGAAGAGGGTTATTTTAAGGGTCCAAAAGCGATGTGATTTTTTAGTAATTTGTGTTTGAGTTGAATTTTTATGAAAAGAGAAGAAACAATAGAATTTTTTGTTGAGAATGCAAAAAAGGATTTTTCAGTTGTTGAAAAAAACCTTGCTCAAATTATCGGCGAAATAAAAGACAGTGAAAGAAAGGGGTTAAATTATATTGAAGAATTTGATGCTAAAGATGTTTTAAATCAGTTGGCTGAATTAAAGAAGAGTTTTGAAAAAAAAGATTCAAAATATTATGGGCGATTGTTTGGGGTTCCTGTTACTGTTAAGGATGCAATTTGCGTTAAGGGAATTGAATCAAAAGCCGGTTCAAAGATTCTTAAAGGCTATAAGCCTCTTTTTGATGCAACTGTAATAGAAAGAGCAAGAAGAGAAGGGGCAATAATTTTAGCAAAAACCACTCAGGATGAATTTGGTTTTGGAACATTTTCAACTCACACAATTAAAGTTCCAAAGAATCCTTTTGATTCAGAACGTTCTTGCGGTGGTTCAAGTGGTGGGGCGGCTGGATTCACTTCTTTTACAAAGTCATATCACGTTGCAATTGGGGAAAGTACTGGCGGATCAATTGCGTGTCCTGCATGCTTTTGCGGTGCGGTTGGTTTCACTCCGACTTACGGGTTAGTTTCCAGATTTGGTTTGATTGATTATGCAAATTCTCTTGACAAGATTGGAGCTATTGGAAGAAATGTTAGTGATGCTTCACTGTTACTTGAAGTAATTAGTGGTCTTGATGAGAAAGATTCAACTTCACTAGGTAATGGGTTTGAAAGAGCTGAAGTTTTGCTCAAAAGAATTGCAGTTGTAAAAGATTTTTTCCAAAACTGTGATGCTGATGTAAAAAAAGTAATTCAAAATAAAATTAATGAATTGAAAAAATTTTATATTGTTGAGGAAGTTTCTCTGCCTCTTAATATTGAGTATGCTTTAAGTGCATATTATGTTATTGCAACTAGCGAAGCTTCAACTAACCTTGCAAAACTTTCTGGATTAAGATATGGTGTTCAGGATGATGTTGAAGGAAAGCACTTTGATGAATATTTTTCAGAAATTAGAAGCAAAGAATTTAGTGAAGAAGCGAAGAGAAGAATAATTTTAGGGACATTTGCAAGAATGAGTGGATTTAGAGATGCTTATTATTTGAAGGCAATGAAAGTTAGAACTAAATTAATTGAAGAATTTAATACAGCATTTGAAAAATATGATTTGTTAATTTATCCGACAATGCCTACAATTGCTCCAAAATTTATTGATATTGAAAAATTGACTCCTATGCAGAATTTTGCGATGGATCTTTGCACAGTTCCTTCAAACTTAGCTGGTCTTCCTCATATTAGTGTTAATGCTGGAAGAGTAGGGAATATTCCTGTTGGTTTGATGATAGTTGCACCTCATTTGGAAGAAAAACGATTATACTCTCTTGCAAAGGTGATTGAAGAATGACTGATAATACAAGCATAATGATTGGTCTTGAAGTTCATGCATACCTTGGAACTAAATCAAAATTATTTTGTTCCTGTTCGTCCTCTGCAACAAATATTCCAAATTCTCAAGTTTGCCCGATTTGCCTGGGGCACCCTGGAAGTAAGCCAGTGCTAAACGAAGCAGTAGTGGGACTTGCAACAAAGGTCGGTCTTGCATTAAAATGTAAAATCAATGAAGATTTTTTCTTTTCAAGAAAAACTTATTTTTATCCTGATATGTGCATGAATTACCAAATTACTCAGTATGAGGTTCCTATTTGCGGGCCGGGAGAATTAGTTCTTCCAAGCGGGAAAAAAATTAGGATCCGAAGAGCTCACATTGAATGGGATCCCGCAGCTTTAATTCATCCAAATGGAATGGGAAAAAGTAATTACGTTTTGATTGATTACAATAGATCGGGCTTGCCATTAATTGAAATTGTAACAGAACCGGATATTTCTTCTCCTGCTGAAGCAAGAGAATTTATGAATACTTTAGAAAATATTTTAAATTACTTGAGGGTATTAAGGCCTGATACTACTCTGAAAGCTGATTGTAACATTTCAATTAACGGTGGGAACAGAGTTGAAATAAAGAATGTTTCGGGGTTTGCTGCTGCAGAGAAAGCTCTTACTTACGAATTTTCAAGACAGAAGAATGAAGTAAAAATGGGCAGAGTAATTGAGCAGCATACTCGTGCATATAATGCGGAGAGCGGAGTAACTAACGAATTAAGAAAAAAAGAGACTGAAGATGATTATGGTTATATTTTTGATCCTGATTTGGTAAAAGTTTCGTTGAGCAAAACTTTCATTGATGCAGTGAAAAATGAAATGCCTGAACTTCCTGAAGAGAAAGTGGCAAGATTGAAGAAAGAATTTAATTTTTCAGATTATGATGCTAGTGTTTTGTGCGGGGATTATTATTTAGGAAAACTTTTTGATGAAATGATAAAGTTAAAATCAGATTCAGTGGTTTCTGCAAGATTGCTTACTCGAGAATTGCTTTCAGTATTAAACCATGATTCGATTTCTTTAAGTGAAATAAAAATTAATCCTCTTGATTTAGTCGAACTTGTGAATTTAATTAAGGAAGGAAAAGTTTCTGACAAGAATGTAAAACAGTCAGTGATTAATTATATTTCAGGGGATAAATCTTCTCCTAAACATTTTTTGGAAAAGAATAACTTGCTTATTTCAACAACTATTGATTTGGATGCTATTATAGAGAAAGTTATTGTTTCAAATGAGAAAGCAGTAACTGATTATAAGTCAGGAAATGAAAAGAGTTTCAACTTTTTAGCAG
Source organism: archaeon (assembly GCA_036170245.1). Lineage (GTDB taxonomy): Archaea > Iainarchaeota > Iainarchaeia > Iainarchaeales > JAAZKV01 > JAAZKV01. The sequence continues at coordinate 14,118 of JAVHOV010000007.1, forward strand.
GTTTAATCATGCGTGAAACTAAGGGGACGGTCTCTCCTCAAAAAGTTCAGGAAGTTCTAAAACAAAAACTTTCCAATTAACATCTTTTTGCTAAAGAATTAAGCTTTTTAACAACTTTGACTCTGTTTAGTCTAGCTGTTGTTAATTAACAAGAGGGTGTTTTTTATATGCATAGAAAAAGTTTAGCTGTATTGTCAGGATTGACTTTTATTGGAAGTGTGTTTGCTTCACCTTGGGATGTATTAAGAGAGCCAATTAATTTAATCGGAAGTTTTTCTCCAGTTTTAAGCTGGCTTTTGTTAATTGTTGCAGGAGTGTTAATGATTATTTCAATTCTTGCTCATAATAAAAGAAAATCTCATACTACTCTTTGGGTTGGAATTGCATTCAACTTGTTTTTTGTGAAATCTCTTTTAGTTGTTTTGGATTTGTATGTTTCAAGCGGGAACTTTTTCAATTACGCTGTTCAAAGTCTTTTTGATTTAGGAATACTTGCTTCCTTATTTGTTGCAATATTCAAAAAAGAATAAAAAATTAGAAATAAAATTGGCGCATGTTTATGATGAAAGGAATTGAAGAAGCAGTTGTTCTTACTCCAAGGGACAAAATTTATTCAAACATCGTTCAAAGTCCTGGGCTTCATTTTAGAGAAATTCAAAGAAGAACTGGTATTGCAACAGGTGCTCTTCAGTACCACCTAGATTATTTAAAGAAAAAATCTTTTATCAGGGAAGAAAAAGAAGGAAAGTTTTCTAGGTTTTATGCATCAAATTCAGGGGTAAAGGATTCAAAATTAATGAATTTATTGAGGCAGGATTCTGTACGAAAAATAGTTTTGTTTTTGATGAATAAGAGAAGAGCAAGTCTTCATTCTATTTCTGACGGTGTTTCGCTTGGATTATCCACTACAAGTTTTCATCTGCAAAAATTAGTAACAAGCTCAGTTGTTCTTGAAAAGCAACAAAAGGGAAAAGTTTTCTTTTCAATAAAAGACAAAGAAAGTATTTTATTGATGCTTCTTGATTATAGAGAAAGTTTTCTTGATTCGTTAGTTGATAATTTTATTGATACTTGGGAAAAAGAACTCGAGCCTTAATTTGATGGTTTTTTTGGAGTTTGTTTTTGCTCCTCTATTGCACCTAATTTGATTAATTTTTTATAAAAAGTTTCTACTGAATTATTGTTTATTGGCTGTTTTCCAAGTCTGATTCCTTTTTTTGTAAAAAAAGAAGATACTCTTGAGTACAGTTCATTATAGCTTGTTTTATTATTTGATTTTAAAAGTTCAGAAATTTTTGCTGCAACAAGTTTTTCTTCAACAGTTAAGTTTTGTTCAACCACTGCAGTGAATTTACTTGTCATTCCTTTTACTGTGACTAGTTTTAGAAATCCTTTTCGAACTAAAGGAATTGATTTTCTTTTAGTTGTAAAAGAAGCAATCATCCCTTTTTTTGTTTGTCTTAAAAAATAGTTTTTTGATACGGGCCTAGTCATATTCTAAGTGCAATACTCAAGAATAAATACTTTATTACCCCTTATTTAAAATATGAAATTGAGCATTTATTTATTTAGGCACGGTGCGCATCATGCAAGGAAAAATATTTTGTGCGGTTGGTTAAATTTACCTTTAAATAAGAAAGGAATTAATGATGCAAAAATTCTTTCAAGTAAATTAAGAAGTGAAAAAATTGATGTGGCTTTTTGTTCTGACTTATTAAGGAGTGAACAGAGTTTAGTTGAAGTGTTAAATTATCATCCTGATGCTCTAGTAGTAATTGATCCTCGTTTAAGAGAGAGGCACTTTGGGGTACTTTCGGGAGAACTAGCTAGTATTTTTGCTGATACTTCTGCTTTACAGACAATTGACGGGGGAATAGTTGAAGGAGTTCCTGGTCTTGAAAGCATGGATCACATTAGAAAAAGGGTTTTCCCGTTCATGAGTGATGTGTTGCGCATGATGCAGGAAGAAAAAGTTAATGTTGCAATAAGTGCGCACAGGGATTCATTAAATTTTATTCAGGAATATTTGGAAGGATTAACTCCTGATCAGGCTGAGAAACTTGAGCATAATCCAACAGAGTACAAGAAATATATTATTAATTTTGAATGAGTTTCTTTTTGAAAAAAAGTTTAAATTTTTTATTTTAATTTGAATCCTGCGGCAACTAAAATTTGGAATAGTATGCTCGCTTCTCCCCATACTTTTACATTGTTATCATCATGTGCTGCTTTTCCCCAGCTCTTTGCTTCCTCAGGATTTGCTCCTGCGTTACTTCCTTCAGCTTCGTAACCTGTGTTAATGTAAACGGTGTAATCTGCTCCTTCTCTGACCATGCAGCTGTTCATAATAAAATGTTTTGGCACACTTCCACCTATTATTATTGCTCCTACTTTTTCTTCAACTAGCAATCTATCATACATTTTTTCAACATCATGAACCATGTCAACTTCTAAATCAGGGTGATCTTTTTTGTAAAAATATAAATGGTCTCCTGTAGCTCCGTCATGAAGAGGAACACAGTACAAATCAATATTGTTTTTGTAAGCCCAGTAAACAAAACTTTCTTCCTTGTTTTTTTCTCCTTCAAGATTTTTTCCTATTGCTTTGATTATTTGTTCGCTTGTAATAACTTTTCCGGTTTTTTTGTGTTCAGCATAAACCAAGTCCATTACTTTGTGCATGTACTCTTCATACCAGCAGTATCTTTCTGAAGGGATAAAAATATTTCCTGTTCTATTCACTCCTTGTTCTCTTAATTTTGCTCCGTTGGCTTCATAATCTCCATGCAAAAAATTATTATGGACTTTAATTACATCTTCTTCAAGTCCGCCAGTAGTGGTAACTATAACATCAACTAATTTATTTTTTGTTAAATATGTGATTGATTCTCTTACTCCGCATGTGCTCATGTTTGAAGTAAAACCTAGGTAAATAGTTGCTTTGTCCTTTTGCATTTGTTTTACCAAATCAATTGCTTTTCCTAAGTTAGTTGCCTGAAAACCAGTGTCTTTGAATGAGTTAAAGAATTCTTTTGCATCAAAGGGCTTGTCGAAGTTGTATCCCTTAATTTTGCCTTCTCCGATTTCTTTTGATTCCCTGAAAAAGTACTTTTTTGGATCAGTTTCTTTCATATACAACACTGTTTCTTAAAGAATTAAATAAAATCTGCCAAAACTATTTTGGCAAATACTTTAGTGGGCAGGAGGAGATTTGAACTCCTGACCGCACGATTACTGATATTTTAATTATCAGTCGTGTGCTCCAACCAGCTGAGCTACCCGCCCATTATTTGAGTGCTCTCTACAAAAACTAGTTTTGGGAAAGCTTTAAATTGCTACTTATAGTGCTTCATTTTGACTAATTATTCATTTATTTACATAAGAGCCTTATTAATTGAAAAAACACTTTTTATTAGATGTTACGCCGGCAATTTAGTCTCAAAATGAATTTAAATAGTTAAATAATTCATTTTAAAATGGATGCCTTTTCCATTTTTGATAATGCTCATACTTGGTTAAATAGAGGGGTTTTTGTTCATGGAACTTCTTTTGAGATAAAAGAAATCCTATTGCATCTTACTATTCCTTTTGTTATTAAAAAACTCAAAATAAAATACAATAAATTAAAAGAATGGGCAAGCGGTAGAAAGCCAATTTCAATTAGCGACCTAACAAAATTAGTTGAATTATGCCCCGTTGATTTAAGTAATTCCATAAAGTCAAAATTGAGTCTAAAGGACTTACGATTTAGTTGTAAATACTCCCCTCATAAAGTAAAATTCCCCTTAACTATTTCTGAAAATTTAGCATACATTATAGGAATTATACTTGGCGATGGGACTTTAAGCGGAAATAAAAATAAAAAGAAAAGTTGGGTAATAAGGGTTTATTTTGATAATCTTCAGCACAGACTAATTTTTAATGAATTAATGGAGAAAGAATTTGGAATACAACCAATTAATAGCCAAAGAAAAAAGAATTGCTTTGAATCAACAATAGCTTCAAAAATTATTTATCTTTATATTAGCAATTATTTTAATTTACATGTTGGGAGAAAAGCAAATAAAATAGAGTTCCCAAATAACTTACTTAGCGGATCTAATGAGATAAAATGTGCTTTAATCCAAGGGTTATTTGATTCTGATGGAACAATAACTCACGGCGCAGTCAAATATTCAACAACAAGTAAGATAATGGCTGAACAAGTCAGAACAGTTCTTTTGGAAATGAACATAGATACAGGGCTAAATGTTTGGCTTAAAGATGCAAAATACTTTCCTTTATATATAGTTTCGATAAAATCAGGGAAGAATAAACTGATTTTTGCAGAAAAAATTGGGTTCAAACACCCAATTAAAAAGATTTTGCTTGAAGATTTATTTTATTAGCCCCTTCGTCCAGTGGCCAAGGATGATACCCTCTGGTAGTTTTTGATAAGAACTAACAAAAAAGTTTTGTTTTTTGGAGTAAGGTATAGACCCCAGTTCGAATCTGGGAGGGGCTATTTAACCTTTTTTGATCAGTTTTTAGTTTCCCCGAGGGATTTTTTCCAGCAAAACAAAGCTTTGCTTTGTGAAGCGCCCCAAAACAATGCTTTTGGAGTGCAGGAAAAAAAGGCTCTGGTTGGGGGGGCTATTTTAACCTTTTTTTAATAAATTTTAATTAAATAGCATAAAAATGGTTTTTTAAAAAAATAAAAAGAGTGATACTTTTAGGGTATCACTTTCTTTTCTTTTTTGCTTGTGCTTTTAGTCTTGCTATTTCTGCTTTTAATGCATCAGCTTCTTTTTTTGTGATTACTGGGCTTTTTTCTTTTGCTTTTTTTAAAGCACTTTTTACTTTATTTTCTAGTTCTTTTTCTTTTCTTTTTGATGCTGCAACTAAGTTACTTACTGCTTGTTTTGCATCTTTTTCAGAAACGTTTTGTTTCTTGCTTATGCTCTTGATTGTTTTTTCTAAAGCATCTTTACTGATTATTGCAAGGCCTAAGCCAAGCTTTGTTGCTTGTTCAACAACTTTTTCTACTTGCTTTTCATCAAATCCACTTATTTTTTGTTTTGCACTCATGTTATTACCTCCTTTAAATTACTTCAATTTTTTTCATTGAACTAAATACAAGCAGTATTCCTAAGACTGCACTTACTCCAAAACCTAACACAGTTATGATTGGAAGTCCGTTTATATGCATGCTATTGGTTGCAAGCATTGCAATAGATGATCCTACTATTAAACAGCCAAGTATTATTGCCAAGACAATTTTGTTTGATATGTGTTCAAGTTCGTGGGCAAATATATCAAGGTTTTTGTGTTCAAATTCTACTTTTATTTTTCCGCCCTCAATTTTTGCAAGTATATTTCTTATGGTTCTTGGAATTACTCTTGTCATTCCTTCCATTTCAAGTACTTCAGTTTTTATCTTATCAAATATCTTTGCAGGGTTTAATTTTTGTGCTGCAAGTTTTTGTGCATATGGCTTGAAGGTTTCTACTGCGTTAAAAGTCGGATCCAATTTTTGTGCAGTTCCTTCAACCAAAAGTAATGATCTGCTCAGCATTGTGTATTCTTTAGGGATTCTTATTTTGTATCTTGTCAATAGTAGCATTAGTTGTGTTGCTGTTTCACCTAATTTGATTTCCTGCAAATCAAGTCCGTAATAGCTTTGCATTAAATCAGATATCTCCATTTTTAAATTATCAAGGTTCGTTCCTTCATCGATTAAGTTCATTATTGTTAATTGATTGATTATATTTTTTACATCGCAATCAATCATGTAAATAAATAATTTTGACAAATCGTTTATGCTTTCTTCTTCAATCCATCCAACCATTCCAAAATCAACAAACGCTAATTTGTTTCCTTTCATTGCAAGCATGTTTCCTGGGTGCAAGTCGGCATGGAAGAATCCATAAACTAACACTTGTTTGAAGTAAGCTTCTGCCCCTATTCTTGCAAGTAATGGCTTATCAAACCCCAAGTCGCCTTCTTTTTCAATTAGTTCTGTGAATGGAGTTCCTTTAATGAAGCTCATAGTAATTATTCTTTTTGAAGATAAATCATGGTAATAAGTGGGTATAACTATTTTTGGATCATTTAGGTACATTTCAGTAAATCTCATTATATTTTTTCCTTCAAGTTCGAAGTTCAATTCTTTTATTATGCTTCTTTCAAACTCTTCAACTATTTCAGGTAGTTTAAATTCTTGCCATGCTTGGTTATGTTTTTGGGCAAGCTCGGCAATGTAATGCATTATTTGTAAATCCTGTTTTATTTTTTCCTCAATATTTGGTCTTTGTATTTTTACTACAACTTGTTTTCCGCTTTTTGTTACTGCTCTATGCACTTGTGCTATTGATGCTGATGCAAGAGGTTTTTTCTCAAATGATTTGTATGCTTCTTCAACTGTTTTGCCCAGTTCTTTTTTCACTTGTTTTTCTACTTCTTCATAAGGGAAGGGTTTTACTTCTTCTTGTAATTTTGATAATTCATGAGAAAAAGGCTGGCCCACTAAATCAGGTCTTGTACTTAATATTTGCCCTAATTTTACAAAAGTCGGGCCAAGTTCTTCAAGAACCATTCTTGCTCTTTCGAAAGAATTGTATACCTTAATTAATTCATTTTTCTTTCTGATAAAAGGAATGCTTCTTTCAAGTTTGGTGTTTTCTGAAACAAATTCAAATCCATATTTTGTAAGAATTTTTACAATTTCTTTTGCTCTTTTTGAACTGAGCTTCTCTTTTTTGAACAGACTCATACTTCTAGAATAAAGAATTTGGGGTATTTGAACCTATCGGTTTAGAATTTTTTCAAAAAAAAGATTTTGATTTAATTTGACAAAAACCTTTTTTGAATAACTTCTTTTGCTATTGGAAGCAAAGTGAATATTACTGCAAATATTATTAATAGTCCAATTTGGGTTAGGGGAATAATTCCTCCTAAAGTGTTTATTTTTGTTGCACTTACTGCATAATTGAATGGAATAAACGGAGTAAATAAATCAAATGGGGGGTTGAGTGTTTGTTGTGGCCATAGTGTTCCTCCTGAGCTTATCATAAAAACTGCCAGAAGGCTGACTATTGGGGAATAGAGTTGGAGGTGAGCAAAGTCAAAGTCGTTTGAAATAATTAATGCGATTCCCCTGCATATTGACACAAATACTAAATTTATTATTAGCAATAAAAAGAATAATGAAATTATTCCTCCATTTGATGGGAAATTCATTAGAATGTAAAAAACAGTTATGACTACAGTTTGCATTGCTGCAATTATTATTGAAAAGATTGCTTCATTTTTTATTTTGGATGTTTTTAAAAATGCATATCCGCTTGCAGCTCCTAAAAATAATCCTAATATTATAAATGCTGTTGCAAAGAATGTTCCATAATTGTTTTTGTTTGCTTCTCTTATGTCTAGAGTTATTTTTGGAGAGTTTTCTAGAGTACTTGAAGCAGTGACTAATTGTTCGGCTAGTTTTTGCTCTTTTTCTTTTAATAGCTCTTCTCCGTTAAGCACTTTGTTATTTCCATTAATTAGTTCTGTTACTCCTTGGCTTACTTTTTCTGTGTTATATGCTAGGGTTTTTGTTTCTGAACTTATTTTTTGAGCATTGTCTGCTGCTAAGTACATTCCATTTTGTGCTTGGTTTACTCCTGCTCTTGCAGTTAGTAATCCGCTTGATAAAGCATCTGCTCCGCTTTTGATTTGGAGTAGTCCTGATTTTTGAGCTGCTATTAAGTACAGTAAAGTGGTTTTGTTTGAAGTAGAAATATTGCTGTCTGAATTTATTATTGCTGTCAAACTGTCGCTTAGTGGGTATAACTGCCCTGCTCCGTTTGATATTGCAATGCTTGCGCTTTTTGCATCAGTTAATCCATTGATTAATTTATTTTGAGAGGTTCCTCCGCCATAAAGAGCATCTGAAAGTGTATTGTTTGCAAGAGAGATTTCGTTAGTGTATTCTGAAATTTTTTGTGTTGAGGATTTTATTTCTTCTTCTCCTTGAATTATTTTTTGGGTTCCAAGATTTAATTGATTTAATGCTAGGGCACTAGTTTTTTCCTGAGTTGAAATTAAGTTTAATGCATTGCTTGTTTCAGATAGAGTTTGTTCTTTTATTTTCAGGTTTATTTTATCTATTGCTGCTGAAAAGTAGGAATTTAGTACTCTTGCAACAATGTAACTCTGTTGTTCATCCACCACAAAAAATATTTCTACATTTTTTCCTTCACTTATTCTATCACTTGTTCCGCTTGGAATTACTATTGCGCCGTATGCTTTTCCTTCTTGAATTTGTGTAAGGGCATAAGCATAATTTGCTGTGCTGAATTTGTATGCATTTGTTGCAAGAAGGGTATTCTCAATTGTTTTTGAGAATTCTTTTTGGTCTTCATTTATTAAAAGTATTTTTGTTTGGTCTAAATTGTCCATTGGTTGGTAAAATGCGCCTACATAAAGCACAAACAGAATTGAGGGTATTAGAATTAACCCTATTAGCATAAGTTTCTTTGACAAAATATTTTTGGAATCTTTTATTATGCTTTGTTTATTTTTAGAAATCCATTTTTGAACAAGATCCATCCGACCACCAAAAGTATTATTGCTGTTATTAATCCTATGATTATTCCTTCATTATTTGTAAAATTTATTTCACTGTTGTTTGTCTGCGAGAATGATTCCTTTCCTTCTATCCAGTTTGATTCAATTTGTATATTTGCTTTTCCACTATTGCTGTTTTCTATTTGGAAAACTACTTCTTTTTCTCCGACAAAGTCTCCTAAAAATTCAACAGTTGAGGAGTTGATTAATGCAGTATTAGTCACTTTCAAATATAATTTTTCTGCAGCGACACCGCTGTTTGTTACTTTTACTTTGTAATAGCTTTTTCCTGTGTTAAGTTCAGTTTGAAGAGGAATAATTTGGATATTTGCCTTTGCTTTTTTTTCAATGTATATATTTAGCGGAGAACTGAATGAAACTTCACTTGATATAATCGTTAAAGTAATTTCAGTGTTTCCCTGTTTGCAGTTAACATACCCATTTATTGGAATTGAAATATTTCCATCTATGCTTGAAAAGTATTGGATTGAATTTTCAAATGAAATGCATGTTGAGTACAGACTTATTTGTGCTTGGTGTATGTTTTTTGCAGTGATTAAAAGATTGAAAATATTATTTTCATTTTGGATTGCTTTATTTGTAATTGAAGCGTTTGTTATGAAGGATTCTTTTACTTCTATTGGAATTGTTTCTGTATAGGTCTCTTCAACTAGGTTCAAGTGTGCGTTTTCATCTAGTCTATAGTTTCCGGTCCCGTCCTGCCAGTTAAAATTTATTATATAGATTCCTGATTTTGCAGTTGATTGGATTGGAATTGATATTTCATGAAGTCCGTTTGGTGGAAGAGTTGTATTGATATCAGTGCATTTAAATTCAAGAGGGCAGTTTAGGTCAATTGAAAGATTGTCTATTGTCTGGTTTGTTGTATTTTTTAGGGTGACAAATAATATAAAATCCTGACTTGGTGTTGGATTTTCACTTAGTCGGTATGAATTTACATAAGTGTCTGAAGCATATGCTTGGGTAATAAGTAAAAGTAGCGACAGTAAAATTAAGCAGATTTGGTTTATTTTCATTTAAAATCCTCCTTTAATCATTGAATTGAAGAATTTTTTCACTTCTTCGTTTTTGAAGTACTCAGAAATTCTGTTGAGTTCACTAATTCCTTTTTTTGTAGTTTTGTAAGTGTAAGTTGTTCGTTTTGCATTTGTCTTTTTCCTTTCAATCAATTTGTTTTCCATTAAGTAATTTATTATTGGGTAAAATGATCCTGTGCTCCAATTAGTTAAAAGAATAGTTTTTCCTTTGCCCATAAGACTGTATCCTGTCTCTTCGCCGTTTATGCATGAGTAAAGAATGAATGCGCTTATGATTCCTTTTCCTATAACATTGCCTTTTTTCAAACAAATCACCATACATCTTTATTAGATATATCTGTTATAGATATAGATTTATAAAGCTTGCTTTTAATTTGTTTGAACCCTTGTTTTTTTGATATTATTTAGTTTCTTTAACAAAGTAGAGTAGTAATATTGAAACTAAAGTCAGTATTAAGGACAATTCAAAGGGGACAGTTTTTCCCATGTTGTCCCAAAGGATTCCTGCAATAAGTGATGCAGGAAGTGCGCAAAGTCCAATGCACATTTGAAACCCCCCTAGAGCACTTGCTTTGTATTTTTCTGGTGCAAGTTCGCTAACAAAAGTTGTTTGTATTGGGGCAAGAGCCGCCTGGTGCAGTCCGTATAAAACAAAGGTCAATGGTATTGCCCACCAAGTGTTAAAGAAAATAAATACTATGCAGGTTAGTGCCCAAAGAATTAATGCTAAATACATTCCGTTTTTTCTTCCGATTCGGTCGGATAGTTTTCCAAAAGGTATTGAAAAGAATGCTGCAAAAATAACATAAATCAAATAAAGCAGAGGGATTACTACTGCGCTATATCCTGCTTTGCTTGCAAATATTAACAAGAAAGAATAACTAAATGACCCTAGTGCGAAAATAGAACTTAAGATCAGGAATAATTTAAAGTTTTTAGTTAAATTGCTGAGTTTAATTCCTTTGTATAATTTTATTTTTGTATCTTTTTTTTCTTTAATGTAATAATATACAAGCACTACGCTTATTAGTGATGGAATTGCTGCCAGTATAAAGAATGTTTGGTATCCTATTAAGTTTGCAAACAGAATACATAGAATTATTCCTATTACTCCTCCTAGTTTGTCCATTCCTTTTATTATTCCAAAATGTTTTCCTCGGTTTGTGTGATCTGAATCATCAGCAATAATTGCATCTCTTGGAGAATCTCTTATTTTTCCGGCTCTATCAAGTATTCTGTATGGTATTATCATTGGCCAGCTTGTGGTTACTGCATATCCAATTCTTGACAATGCGCCAAGCAAATATCCTAGCCAAATGAATACTTTTCTTCGCTTTAATCTGTCAGAGGCATAACCGCTTGCTGCTTGAGATAGTGAAACTAATGCATCTCCTAATCCATCAACAAGCCCTAAAATTGACATGTTTGCGCCAAGAACTGTTGTTAAAAAAAGCGGCCAAATCGGATAAATCATATTTGCTCCTAAATCGTTTAAGAGGGAAGCAAATCCAAATATCTTTACCGATCTTGGACTTTCAGTATTAGTAGCTTTATTTTTTTTAGAAGTAATTTTTTTAACAATCTTTTTGTTTAACTTTGGCATATTACAAAAATAGTTTTTTGAATTAATAAGCTTTTTTAGGAGGATTAATTTTATTCTAATTGGATTAGTTCGTAGGATTTGCTTCCTAGGCCAATTTTTTCTGCATAATCTAGTGTGTGTTCTCCGCTGAATAATTTTTTTCCTTCTTTCTTTCTTACTAAATCAAGACTTGCTTTGTCAATTGCAACAGGGTCAAGTGAAGCAAGTATTCCAATATCTTTTGCAATTGGTTTTTGTACTCCTCCGTGGCAGTCACAGTCTTTTGTTATATTAAAAATAAAATTTATGTAAATTACTTTTTTTCCTTTTTGTGCAGCAAGTGCGTATTCTGCCAATTTTTCATAAAATTCATTAGGGAGAGTGCTTGCCCAATTTACATGTATTGCACCAAATGGGCACATGGCAATGCATTTTGCGCATCCTATACATTTTGAATAATCAATGTGTGGAATTAATTCATCAATTTTGCATGCATCTACTGGACAGTTTTTTACACAAGTGTGGCATTTTTTGCATTCAAGCGGATTTAGTATCGGCTTTGACTGTGCGTGCATAGCAAGCTTTCCTCCGCGTGCAGCACACCCCATTCCAAGTTGTTTTATGGCTGCTCCAAATCCTGCAAGCATGTGTCCCTTGAAGTGAGCAAGAACTATCATTTGTTTTTGCTTTGCTATTTCTTTTCCGATTTTGCATTCTTTGAAATGTTTTGTTTTGTCTTTTGAAATATCAACTCGGGTATATTCTTCCCCTGTTTCTCCATCTGCAATAACTATTGGTAATTGTGTGAAGCCATGTTCTTCTGCAATTTTTAAGTGATCTTCTCTTTTTGTTCTCTTTCCCCTGTATAAAACATTTGTTTCAATGTAAAATGCGTCAGCTTTTTTCTCTTTCAAATATTTTATTATTCCTAAATAGTTTTTTGGTTCTATGAAAGTATTATTGCCTTCTTCTCCAAAGTGGACTTTGATTGGAATTTTTTTATTAAAATCTAAAACTTTATCTTCTTCTTGTATTGTTTGTAAAAGTTTTTTTGCACTTTCGCTGATTTTTTCAGTTTCTTTGTAAGAATCAATTGGGATAAAATATACTTTTGACATTTTGTTCACTTTTTTAATCAGTTATCTTTTGATTAAATTCAATTAAATAGTTTTGTTTTAATGAAAATTGATTAGTTTATTGTTTGTTTTCTTTTTTGTATTCTAAATAGGAATATATTACGACCCAAAGCGAAGCAAGTAAAAGTGGCAGTATCATGAAGAAAAATGCAAGTTCAGGAATAAATAATCCAATCAGGCAGAGTATTGCGCTTGCTTTGAATAGTTTTCCTGCTTTGGCATGTGTTTTTTCCCAGACAGCATCGCTGCTAATAGTCCAGGGAGTTCTTATTCCTATGAAAAAGTTTCTTTTTGTTTTTCTTATTAGTGCTCCTGTTGAATAAATTAAAACTGCGAATGCAGGAACTAATAATTGTCTTATGTCAAGAGTTATTCCTAAGTTTGCTATAATAATTATTATTTGGAGGTAAAGAAAGAAACCCATTATTACTGCAATTAGCATGTGGTATTCTTTTCTAAACTCATCTATGTTTCTCTTTAGAGGATCAATTTTTGGTATGAAGTATAGTAAAACTAGTATTCCTGACATTAGAAGAGGGATTATAAAAAGTCCAAATTCTTTTGGAGTGTATCCGTTTGGGTTTCCCATTAACCCCCAGTGGGTAATTATGCTGCTTGGAAGACTATTGTAGAATAATGCACTTATAATGAAAGTAATTACTACGCAGCTTATTGAAACTAGAATTGAGTAATTAGGTTTTTGCTTAACAGTTTCTTTTGCGGCATTTTTTTGGTTTACTGGAGAAATTCGCTTTTTTGGTTTTGTTTTTGATTTCATTCAATTAAGGTTTAGGGTTTGGTTGTATTTAAGTGTTGGCTTTTTTTGTTAGTAGGAAGTTTTTTATTGCTTTGACTGGTCTATTCTTGCATGTACCCTGAAGGAAATATTATCAAACACAAGGAATTTGTTGCTAAAACTCCTGTTTTGCCTGAGCGTAACGTTGTTGGGATAATTACTTTTGACGGCGAGAAATTCTTGCTTCTTCACAGATTATTAAACTGGTCCGGCTGGGAGTATGCTAAGGGCGGAATTGAAGAAGGGGAAAAAATAGAAAATGCAATTGGACGAGAACTGTTTGAAGAAACAGGTATTCCTAAATTTGAAATGATTAGCAAAGTTGATGAGTATTACTTTTTGAATAAAATCACTGGGAAAAATGTTCATGTGCAGAATTATGTTGTTAGAGTTTCAAGCAATAATAGAATTAATTTTGATAATCAGCCTGTTGTTGATGGAAAAGTAATCTTAGAGCATGATGATTTCAAGTGGTGTTTTCCTATGGAAGCAGTTAAAATGATTACTCATGATAATTCAAAGAGAAGCTTGAAAAAAGCAATTAAAATTTTAGGGTTAAGTCTTGAGAGATAACTCTATTTGTTGGACATTATTTGGTTTTGGTGATTTGAATGGATTTGCCTTTTATTGGTAAGAAAGAAGAAATAAAAGCTGAGAATGAAGAAAAAGTTCCTACTGGTAAATATGAAGAGCCTTGTGCTTTGTGTGGTAAATCTCCTACTGAAAAAAAGTGGGGTGGGCAGTTCTTTCACAAGAAATGCTTTCGTCGCATCAAAAAAGGTGCAAGGGGAATGCTTTAATTTAGCATTTCTTTTTTAAAATCCAATTACTTGAAAACCAAATTTTTCACCATCTTCTTTAGTCCAGAACTTTTGGTTTTTTGTTTTAACTACAAACTTAGCTTTCTTTTTTATTTCTCTCCCTGTATATTTTTTTGTTTTAGGGTTCCACTCTTTTAGAAGAAGTGTATCTCCTCTTTTTACTTTAAAATCAGCCAATCTTAATTCGTAATTTTTGTTTCCTTTCTTCACTTCGTTAAAGTATTTTGGCCAAATCTTTTTTTCAATTGTGCTCATTGTTTTAGCCTTTTACAATTAGTATTTCTTTCTTTAATAATTCGCTAAGTATTTTTCCATCCACTCCTTTGAGTGAACTTTCTTTCATCAAGTCTCCCATTAGTGGTCCTATTGCACCCATTCCTTTTGCTTTTACTAATCCTTCATTTTTCTTTATGACAATTTGAATAGTTTTTTGGATTTCTTTAGTATCAACTTTGTTGTTTTCTTTTGATAGTATTATTTCTTCCAGTGTTTTTCCTTTTGAAATTTCAATAACAGCTTCACTTAAATCATTTTTAGATATTTTTCCTTTGCTTTCAGAAAGTAGTAATTGTCTCAAATCTTCGTTAGTTATTTTTTCTATTTGTATATTGTTTCTCTTTAGTTCAGTTAGAGTTTGAAGTAATAATCCTGCAGCAACTTTTGGATTTGCTCCTTGTGCAATTAATTCCTCAAAGAATCTAGCAAAATTATTTAGTTTCATTTCTTCAACGTGGTTTGTGCTTAATCCTAGTTTTGTGTAATATTCTTCTCTTTCTTTTACGCTTTTTGGTAATCCTTTTTTTAGAACAGTAACATATTTTGGATCAATTTCTCTGAATGGTATATCAGTTTCAGGGTACATTCTTGCTTCCCCTGCAATTGGCCTTTGGTATTCGCTTGAACCGTCTTCAAGTGCTCCTCGTGTTTCCATTGGAACTTTTTCAAATGCAACTTGTGTTCTAGCTTTTATTGCTTCAAATGCTTTCTCTGCTCTTTCTTTCTCTGCTACAATTAAAATAAAATTATCTTCATTATTGCACTTCAGTGCTTTAACTATTTCATCAACTTCTTTTTGAGTGATTCCGTAATTTGGCAATTCATCTCTGTGAAGCAGTCCGCTAACTCCTGTAGCTTTTCCATATGCACTTAATTCAGAACCAAATCTCTTTGCTCCAACTTTTTCTCCTAAAATTCCTTTCATTTTGTTTAATTTGATCCCAAATACTGTTCGTGGTGAAGCCGTCGCTTCACTACGCCCTGCAAAAGCCCCTGCTTTTGCTGGGTTGCCTTTAACGAATTTGCATTCAGTGTTTTTGAAAATGTTTGTTACTTCCATTTCGTTTTGGAATATTTCTTCTCTTTCTTTAGCATTAAATTTTTTGTTCAAAATTTCTTTAATTTTAAGTAAATCAACTTGTCTTTCTGCTTCGCATTCAACAACAGTTTTTATTTGTTCAAGATCCTGGCATCCCTTAATTTCGCATCTGTTTCCCTCTGCGATTGAAACATTAACATCCTGTCTGATAGTTCCTTTTCCTCTTTTTGTGCTGCATGTTAGTCTCATTAGTTCTCCAATCTTTTTGGCGGTTTCGAAAGCTTCTTCTGGCGTTTTAATATCAGGGTCAGTTGCTAGTTCAATTAATGGAATTCCAAGTCTATCTAAATTGTAGTAAATTTTTCCTGCTTCTTTTTTTATTGGTCTTGCTGCATCTTCTTCTAGAACTATAGTTTGTACCCCTATTCTTTTTTGTCCTTCGCTTGTTGGAATATTCAGTTCTCCGCCTAAGGATACTAGGGTAGTTCTCTGAAATGCGCTAGTGTTTGATCCGTCAATTACTGTTTTTCTCATTGTAACAAGTTTATCCACTGGGTGCGAGTTGCATAACAGTGATACTTCAAGAACAGTTTTTAGTGCTCCCTCATCCATTTCTTGGGGAGGTTCTTCATCTAGTTCAATTAGTGAAATGTTTTCTTTTTTTCCTGAGTAATAAAATGTTTCGTTTCTTTTGAATGCATCAAGGGCAGTTTTATCGTATTCTCCTAGTTCGCTTGCAACCGGTCGGAGTTTTCTTTCTACAGTAAAATCAAATTCGTCGCTTAATACACTTGGTGTTCGCATAAATAGTTTTCCAGTGTCAAGCTGTTGGTGTACTTCAAGTCCGACTTTTAGTCCAAGTTTTTTATAATCCATTTTTTGTTCAACTCTTTAACTATAGTTTTTGTTATATTAAAATTAGATTGAGAAAGGATTAAAAAATAGTTAAAGCGACTAAATTCAGTCGCTTTTTTAATTTAAAATTTTAGCAGTAACCGTAGTATCCGCACATACTTCCGCCGTATCCTATTGATATTCCCCATCCGTCAGAATCGTAGTATGACATACTTCCGCCGTATCCTCTATAGGGGTTTACATATGCAGCTGGTGCAGCGTAGGTGTAACCATATGTTGGGTAAACTACTGGCACTGAGTAGTATGATGGATAGTAAGAAGTGTAGTAAGTTGGGTATGTGTATGCTGTGTAGGGAGTGTATGCTGGTGTTGGGTAGTATACGCTTGAACCATAAGTTCCTGTGTAATAGTATCTATTGAACCCTGAGTAAGCCATTACTGTGCTTGAAAGCAAAACTAATGCTAATAATATTCCTAAAAGGTATGCATATTTCATCGGACTTCACCTGTATATATTACTCCAAACCAAGTATATAAACCTTATCCCTCGTTAACCGGAACGAGTTATTAAGTGGTTATTTGGGGGATTTTATTTATTCCTCGGTGTAAGTATCAGTTCTTGTGAATGGAGTTATTTCTCCTCTTAAGTTCTTTGATAATAGTTCTTTAGCTTCTTTTGCAGAATAATTTCCAAGAAGCCAAGATAATTTCATAATGGCAGTTTCTGGTAGCATATCTTCACAGTACATTGCGCCAGTTGCAGCAACTTTTCGTAAATTAGTATAAACAGTTGAACTTACTCTTCCGTTTAAGCATTGTGAAGTTATTCCTACAATGCATCCACTTTCAACTAATTCTTTTAATGCTTTAATGAATGAATCATTTTCTCTTATTGGAGTGTGTCCTAGTCCCGTTCCTTCAATAATAAGTCCTTTATATTTTTCTTTTTTGTAAAATTCAAGTTCTTTTTCACTGACAAAAGGATGCATTTTAATTAATCCTACTTTTTCTTCAAAATTGTTTATTAATTTAAAATTCCCTTTTTGTTTTTCAAATTCATTTTTGTCTTTTATCCATTTTATTTCTTTTGTTCGATAATCAACTAGTGCAATTGGTGTGTCATTTATTGCTTTAAATGCATCTCTTCTTGAAGTATGCATTTTTCTTACTTTTGTAGCATTAAGTATTGCACAATTATCATCGTTTGTAGAGTTGTGCATGCATACTGCAACTCCCTTGTAATTTGTTTTTGTAATAAACAATCCAGCGCAAATTAAATTCATTGCAGCGTCAGAACTTCCTCTATCTGAACTTCTTTGTGCTCCGACAATTATTACAGGTATTGGACAATTCTCAAGTTCAAATGCGAGTGCAGCTGCGCTGTATCCAAGCATATCCGTTCCGTGTCCGATGATTATTCCCTTTACTCCTTTTTTTATTTGTTCAGCAACGGTTTGGGAAATTTTTTTCAAATGCACTGTTTGTATATCTTCTGACATCATATTTGCAACAAAAACAGATTCAATGTTTGCTATTTTTGCTAGTTCCGGAAACATTGTAATTAAATCTTCTAAATTAAATGAGGCGCTTACTCCTCCACCTGAGTAGTTTACTCTTGAAGCAATTGTTCCTCCAGTGTGGAGTATTGCAATTGTTGAAAGGGTTGGATCTTTTTTGATTTCAATTGTTTTTGCTTTTCCTACTGCCTTTGCTTCGCCTAAAGATTTTACATTTTTTATTTTTGTAGTCAAGAATCCTGCATTGTATCCTGAATCAAGTTTAATCATTACTATTTCTTCATTTTTGTCAGAAGGAATTATTATTCCTTTTATTTTGTTTCCTTCAAAATCAAATTCTATTGAGTTTCCTTCGTTTATAGAATTTTTTTTGTAGAATTCTGTGTTATTCATTTTGATTCCCTTCTGATAATTAATTAATTCCATGTGCCATCTTTAAAATCTAGTGTTAGCAGCTCCCATTCTCGCTTGACTTAACACAGTATGCATAATCCTTGCTTTCTGGAAGGAATGTAGTAATTGCATTCTTTTTGTTCCATGCATTTACGCACTCATATGCATCGTTGCATCCTTCACAAGTGTGTAGTTCTTTGTAATTATTATTTTTTGCACTATATACTGTTTCCCCGATTCCTGTAGCTGTGCAGAAATTATTTTCCATTTTGTTAAAATCCACTGATCTTTCATTAAAACCCGCATTATTAGCTTCAAACTTTATAGTGGCTCTGTATTCTCCGAGGTTTGCAGGGTTAACTTCCCAGTACAAGATTTTCTTTTCATTTGGTTGAATCAGCTCAACTTCCTGTACATCTGTTTCATAATTTGTCTGTATCCATTTTTCACTTGCTTTTTTATACAATTTTAGTGTTGCGCTTCCTTGTGCAAGAGTAGAGGTTCCTGAATTTGTAAGAGTAACTTTTATCTCAGTGTTTCCCATAGAATTTTCTCCAATATTTTCTACACTTTCAATTTCTGCTTGTGCAGGGGAAGTTCCTACAAATACTTTGCAGGTGTTTATCTGTTCTATATCAACGCATCGAACAAAAGTATTAATTTTTTTTGTTTGCACTGCTTGCATGTAATCATAATCCCATTCAAAGTATTTGTCACAAGTTTGGTTTTTGATTTGCTGGCTTTTTCTTACACAACAGTAATCAGGGTTTATACATTCAATTGATAATAAAACTCCTTGGGGGGCAAGTCCGGATGAACTCATTAAATTATTTTTTTCATAATTTAGTGTGCCTACAAGGAATGTTTTTCCTAAATTAGGGTCAAGTCTTGCTTCATCAAGGGATTTTTTTATTAAAGTAGAATTGTTTTCAGCACCGGGAAAGTTTTGTGCAAGTGCAAGGAATACTGCAACAAGTGCTATTGCAGCAATTGCGTATATCAAAAGATCAAATGTGTTCATTTAATTCCCTTTTTATTTTAATGTTCTTACCTCTGCTTTTAGAACTATTTCCGCAATTTTTTTTGCAATCATTACAAAAATAAGCAATCCTACAAAAAGCAGCCAATTATCCATGTAAAAGAATAGGTCTTTCCATTCTTTTGCCCATAATTCAAGTCCGAATAACGCCCAAGCCAGGATAATGAATGTTATGAGTATCAGTATCCATTTAGTTGTAGTATTCATTTTCTCTATAGTTAAATAGTTTTTTTTAATACTTAAACTTTGCTGGGGAAGATTTTTTTGGGTTAATTAGTTTTGAGTTTCTTCCATTTGCACTCTTTTTTGTATTTTGAACATCTGCTTTACTTCACTAGTTGTAGTTGATTGTTCTGGCTTTTTATCACTTCTTAGTTTTATCATTCTTGGAAATCTTAAAGCATATCCTGTTCCATTGTCTTTGCCACATGAATGCATTGGGCTTTTTGTTATTTCGTCAGCCCTAGTTTCGATTACATATTTTGGACTTACCCAATAATCAGGTTCTACTTCGCTTATTACTCGTGCAGGTTTATTTTTTACTTTGTCCTTGAATAGCATTTCCTGCATTTGGGTTAAAGTACTTTCAGTTAGTCCAGTTCCTATTTTCGCAACACTTTCAAAAGTATCATTCTGTTCATTGTATGCTGCAACAAGCAGTGCTCCAAGTCCAAATTCAGTTCGTTTTCCTTTGCCCCCATAGTATCCAATTACTGTCAAGTCAAGTGTGTCACTCAGAGTTCCTTTGTAAGATCGTTTTAGTTTAATCCATGCAAATTTTCTTGCTCCTGCAATATACGGTGCACTTAAGTCTTTTGCAATTATTCCTTCAAGGCCTCGAGAAATTGCATCTTCAAAGAAATCTTCCAGATCTTTTGCATTGTCAATTATTTTTTGCTCGCTTAATTTAATCAACCCGCCTTCGCGGACGATGCTCAAAAGTTTTTTTCTTCTTTCAACTAAAGGTTTATCCATATAGTTTTCATGGTCAACATACATTACATCAAACAAAAATAAATTAAGCGGGTACTCTTTTGCTTTTTTTTCTATTTCATATTTTCTTTTTCTTTGTATTGTAACTTGGAATGGATAATATTCTTGTGTGTCTTCGTTAAATGCAAGTGCTTCTCCTTCTACGATGCATCTTTTTGGAATAATATAATCTTTAACGGCCTTGGTGATTTCAGGAAACATTCCAGTCATTTCTTCGCTTTGTCTTGAAAATATTTTTACATTATCCCCATCTTTTGATATTTGCAATCTAAATCCGTCATACTTTGCTTCAACTGCGCATTTTCCAAGTTTTTCAATAATTTCTTTAGCACTTGGCAATCTTTCTGCAGCAGTTGGTCTAATTGGGGTTCCTGGTTTTATTTTTATTTCATTTAATCCTTTGATTCCTTGTGTTTTTAGGATTTGTGCAATTTCTCCTAAATCTGAATCAACGTTATATGCGCTTTCAATTTTTTCTCTTAGTTCTACTTTTATTTTTCTTCCTTCATCAGTTATTTCTTTTTCTTCTTTTTTACTTGAAGCATTTTCTTTTTTTGTTTTCAAATTATCCTGTTCTTCTTTTGTCAAAAGCATTGCGTAAGCATCCATTATTGTAGGGTCCCCTACTCCGAGTCTGATATTTCCTAATGGGATTCTTGCAATGTACCTTGATTCTATTGGACTTGCATAATTGAATAATTCTGCCAAAACTTTGGTTTTTAGGTCCTGGCTTCCGTTCCCTTCTGATTCCGACATTTTTTTTAAGTTAGTGAAAACTTTTTCTACGCTGAGTTCTTGTGTTTGCAGTGATAATTGTTTTTTCTTTTTTAAAAATTCTTCAGCAGTATTTCCAAGGTCCCCAGTTTTATTAAATGATTTTTCAACTTCTTCCCTATTGAATCCAGTTGCTTTTGCAATTCCTTCTGCAATTAGTTTTTCTCCGAACCCAATTTCTTTTCCTTCGAATTGTGGTGCAATTCTTCCTTGAAGTAAATAAACTACTTTCTTTGAATCACTAGCTGGAGTTAAAGCAAATAATTCTGCTAAATAATCAGTCATCACAAGTCTTGATGAGGCATTCTCGATTTTATCAAAGTATTCTGCAACTTCTAAGAATCGCATTTTTTCACTTTCTTTTTATTTTGTTTATCCTAATTATATTAGTTCAATTAATCTTTTATATTGCATTAGGAGTTGTTTATTTAGTGTATTAAAAATGGCTTGGGGAATTGAAGCATTTGCGTTTTTTGATCCTTTTTACTGGGGTGCTGAAGGAGTAATTCTTAGTTTCATTTTATGGACTATCTTTGCTTATCTTGGTTCAAGAGGAAGTTCTGAAAAACCTCTTGAAGAAGCAATGCAGGTTGTAGGGTATACTTTCGGAGTAGGGTTATTATTAGATTTTATGGCGATCCCTTCTTTATGGGTTGCAGTTGGAATGACTATAGGGTATGTTCTTGCAACAAGGTATGTCGTTAAATGGGATTGGAGTAAAACTATTTTTATTCTAGTTACAATTTTCATAAACTTTTCAATTTTAGTATTGCTTCCTGATTCATTGCGTTCAATCTTTCTTTGGGGAGTACTGATTATGATGCTTCTTTTCTTAAGTCAGGAAAGGATTAGAAGGAAAAAAATCAAAGAAGAAACTAAATCTGAAAAGAAATAATTTTTTTTATATTTCTTTTTTTATTTTGCCAAAATATTTTTTAAAGCAGGCAGACTTTCTTGTCTTGTTTAGAATTCTTTTCTCCCCATTTTGTAGGGTAGTTTGAGTTAATGCATGCTCTGCATAAATCATTCTCATTTAATCCAATGGCTTTAATTAGTCCTTCCATTGTTTGGTATCTCACACTATTTGCTCCAATTTCAGCAGCAATTTCTTCTTCGCTTTTATTTGCTCCTATTAATTCTTTTCTTGTGCTCATATCAATTCCGTAGTAGCATGGAGAAATAATTTTTGGGCATGATACTCTAACATGTATTTCTTTTGGTTTGCCATATTTTTTGATATAATTTACAATATTTTTTAGAGTAGTTCCTCTTACAATACTGTCTTCAATCAAAAATACTTTTTTCCCTTCAAATATTTGTCTTATCAGCATGAATTTTTCTTTTACTTTTTCTCCTCTGTCAGTTGCTTGGATGAATGTTCTTCCAACGTAACGGTTTCTGATTAATCCTTCTTTGAATGGTGCATCAATTCCTTCGCTAAATCCGTGTCCTGCAGGGGTGCTTGAATCAGGAACCGCTACTACAATCGTATCTTCATCAACAATTTCTTTCTCGCTTTTAGCAAGTTCTTTTCCCAAATTGTATCTTACATCATAAACTAATCTTCCTTCAATTGTGCTTGCAGGGTGTGCAAAATAAACCCATTCAAAAAAGCAGTGTGCTCTTTTTTTGCTTTCTGCGTATTGAACTAATTTATGCGAATTTTTTTCAATAACAAGTGCTTCTCCTGCTTTGATGTCAATTGGATTTTCAAATCCAATATTTTCAAGTGCTACACTCTCTGAAGCAAATGCAACTTCTCCGTCCTTTACCGCGTAGCACAAAGGTTTCATTCCTAAGGGGTCACGTGCAGCAACAATAGTTCCTTCTGCATTAATTATTGCTAAATTATATGCTCCGTCAAGTTTCTCACTTATTTTTTCTAACGCATCAGTAATGGTTTTGTTATCTTTTAGTTCTTTTGCAAGCAAAAGCAGAATTGCTTCTGTATCAGTTTTTCTCATCAAGTGGTAATTGTTATTTTCAAGTTCTGTTTTTAGGTGTTCATAGTTTGCAATATTTCCGTTGAAAGCCATTGAAAACCATCTGTTTTTTTTCCCATGCAAATGTTCAAAGGGTTGAGCGTAAGTTTCATCATCTCCTCCGCAGGTAGCATATCTAACGTGTCCTATTCCTTTGGTGCTTTCCATTTTTTGCATTATTGCCTTGAATTTTGCGTTGTGTTCTGCACGAAAAACAGTGTTAACTAATCCAATATCTTTGTAGGTTTTTAGAATTAAGTTTTCTGTAGGGTGGTAAGTTGTAATTCCTGCGGAAAGTTGTCCTCTGTGCTGCATTTGAACAAGCATTCTGTATAGTTCAATTTCTGCGTTCTTTTTTAAGTAAGCTCCGCAGATTCCACACTCTTCATGCATACGAGAAATTAACTTATCCATTCAGAATAAATACTCTTCCCCAAAATTGCTTTTTTTCAAAAATGAAAAGTATTAATATCCTTTTAGTGCTTAAATTTCAATATGAGCCCAAAAGTTTTAGTTGCTGGAAGTATTGGTCTTGATGATGTTAAAACTCCTTTTGGTGAAGTTAAGGGAGAAATTGGGGGTTCAGGAATTTTTGCTTCACTAGCTTGTTCTATTTTTTCCAAAACCGCTTTGATGGGTATAATTGGATCTGATTTTCCCTTAGAGAAATTAAAAATTTTGGAAAATAAAGGAATTGATTTGAGTGCAATTCAAAAGAGTTCTAAACCAAACATGCGCTGGGTTGCGCATTATGATTTTGATATTAATGTTGCTCACACTGATTCATTTGCTTCCAATTCTTTGGATGATTTAAGTGGTGAAGTTCCAAATAATTTAAAAAATATTAAATATGCTTTTTTAGGAAATTTTTCTCCTACCAAACAAAAATCTATTTTAAGTTCGTTTGAGAAAAAACCACTTTTAGCAATTTCTGATACAATGAATTATTACATTGGTTCAGAGAGAAGTAATGTTCTTGAGATGGTGAAGTATGCTGATATTGCTTTGATGAATGATGCAGAAGCTAGACAGTTATTTGAAACTTCAAACATAGTTGTTGCTGCAAAAGAAATTATAAATGCTGAATCAGAATATGCAATAATAAAAAAAGGAGAGCATGGTTGTGGTTTGTTTTCTAAGTATGGTTATTTTTCTTGTCGTGGATTCCCTCTTGAAAATGTAAAAGATCCAACTGGGTGCGGGGATAGTTTTGCAGGTTCCTTAATTGGTTACTTAGCAAGTACAGAAGATTTTTCTGAAAAGAATATGAGAAAAGCTATTGTTGTAGCAAGTGCAGTTGCTTCATTTAATGCAGAATCCTTCTCTTTTTACAAATTAGCCCAGATTACTAAAAAAGATGTAATGAACAGAGTTAAGGAATTTAAGGAATTTTCTAAATTTTGAATTAATAATAGATAATTTAATATAAAACATATTCTAACATTGTGCATGGCTTCGACTCCAAAAATTGTAAGGCAAACTGCTAAACGAATTCGTAGAGAAGTTTCAAATTATTTTGGTTTTCCTGTTAGGGCTAGAGTAAATTTTGGTGCCGATAATTCTTCTCAAACATTTATGAAAAGGAGTAAAGCAAAAGGGGTTATTTCTCTTGATAGGGATTTAATGAGTAGTGGGAAAATTCCATTAAAAGAAGTGCGGAAAATATTGCGTCACGAATTCTTTCATGTAGCTGGTGATTCATACTTGCTTGAAAAAACATCTAGCACATTAGATATTTCTAATGAGGCGATTGCAATGGTTGCAAATGCAGAGCATTACTTTCAGGAGTCAAAGGATCCTAACATTTATAAAAAATTTATTGCCCATCAGGAGAATAAATTAAAGTTGGATCCTCCTCAAGATCCTTTGCACTTAGCAGGACTTAGAATAATGCTAAATATAATAAGGGAATATCCTAAAAAGAAAGAGAGGCAAATTTTTATTCGAGAATTACTCAAGCAAAACGTTGATGCGATTAAATATGCTCAAAAAAGGAAGTTGGATACTTGTTTAGTGAATCCCTTCGGAAAAATAATCCCTCAACTGAAATGATTTTTAGTTGTTTTAATCACCATTTTAAATGTTTTGAACCAAGATTTTTCTTATTCAAGGTGTGACTAAAAATGGATTATGATGTAAAGGACATTAATTTAGCTGAACAAGGTGCAATGAACATAGAGTACGCTGAGACTCAAATGGGTGCGCTTTTAGAAATTAGAAAAAGATTTGCAAAAGAATTACCACTTAAAGGTGTAAGAGTGGGAATGGCTCTTCACGTTACTAAAGAAACTGCTGTATTAGTTAGAACTTTAATTGCTGGCGGTGCACAAGTTGCAATCACTGGATGTAATCCATTAAGTACTCAAGATGATGTAGCAGCAGCTTTGGCTAAAGAAGGAGTAAAAGTTTTTGCCTATAAAGGAGAAACTAAAGAAGATTATTACAAATACTTGCATAAAGTTCTTGATTTCAAACCAAACGCAACTATTGATGATGGATGCGATTTGATTAGCGAGATTCACACAAAACGAACTGAATTAATAAAAGATTTAATTGTTGGTACTGAAGAAACTACAACTGGAGTTATTAGAGTAAGAGCAATGGAAAAAGATAATGCGTTGAAGTATCCAGTAATTGCAGTTAATGATAACCAGACAAAGCACTTGTTTGATAATTATTATGGAACAGGGCAGAGTACTCTTGATGGAATAATGCGAGCAACTAATGTATTATTCGCAGGTAAAACTGTTGTAGTAGTTGGTTATGGTTCATGCGGTAAGGGAGTTGCACTAAGATCAAAAGGTTTAGGTGCAAATGTAATAGTAACTGAAGTTGATGCAGTTAAAGCACTTCAGGCACAAAGTGACGGTAACAGATTAATGAAAATGGAAGATGCTTGCAAGTTAGGAGATATTTTTATTACAGTAACCGGAGACAAGCATGTAATTTCAACTCAACACATGAATAACATGAAGAATGGTGCAATAATGGCTAACTCTGGTCACTTTGATATTGAAATTGATGTGAAGGGTTTAGATAGTATGGCTAAATCAAAGAGAAGAATAAGGTGGCAACTTGATGAATATGTTCTTCAGAGTGGAAGAAAAATTTATTTGTGCGGTGAAGGAAGATTAGTAAATTTAGCAGCAGCTGAAGGTCACCCAAGTGAAGTAATGGATTTGTCATTTTGCGGTCAGGCTTTAGCACTTGAATTTGGTGTGAAGAATAAAGGCAAGTTAGGAACTAAAGTTCATGTATTGCCTCAAGAAGTTGATGCAAAAATTGCAGAACTTAAGCTTCAAGCTCTTGGACTTCACATGGATGAGTTAACTCACGAGCAATTGATGTACTTAGGGTCTTGGAAAGAAGGAACCTGAATTTAGCAGGTTTTTTTCTTTTTGAATAACTTTAAAAACACTTCAAGGGAAATTTTACTTATTAACTTCTAAAAGAAGTTAATATTTTAATGGGGCATTAGTCTAGTGGTATGATTAGCGCTTTGGGAGCGTTAGGCGAGAGTCCAATTCTCTCATGCCCCATTTATTCTTATTTAAAATTCTACTTTTTTTTATTTTTAATCAATTTTTTCATTTTTAGGTTTTGACCGAACTGTAAGAATCTTCTTTTAAAAGGTTAGAATCTAATTATTATAAGTTAATTCCTAATAACGGAGGGAATAGTATGGATAAGGTTTGCGATTGTAAAAATCACATTTGGATGCCGATCCTTGCAATTTTAGTTGCAGCAATTTTAATTGTAGCAGCTTTCAATGCGGGTTCAGTTTCAAATGACAGAGTTGTAGTAACTAATGATTCAACTCCTAACATTAAGACTCTTAGTGTTACTGGTAGTGTAACAAAAATGGTTACTCCTGATAAAGTTGATATTGTTTTGAGTGTTGAAACTCTTGACAAGTTAGCTACAAAGAGTCAGAGCGATAATGCAGTAATAGCTGATAAAGTTAAAAGTGTTTTAGAATCATTGAGTTCAGTTAGAGCTGAAGTAAAAACAGTTTCTTACTCAGTGAATGAAGAATTCGAGTGGAATGATTCAACAAAGAAATCTGATTCAATTGGATATAGAACAATTAACGAAATTCAAGTTACTTTGAAGGGCTCAGATATTTCAAGCGCTGGAAAAGTAATTGATTTAGCAGTTGGTGCTAGAGCTAACAGAGTTTCAAGCATAGTATTCGGATTAACAGATGCAAAGGAACTTGAAATTAGAAAAGTTGCTTTGAATGAAGCAAGTTCAACAGCTAAAGCAAAAGCTGATTCAATAGCACAAGGGTTGAATGTAACTTTAGGAAAAGTGTATAGTATAAGTGAAAATTCATTTTATTACACTCCTTCAAATTACAAGAGTTATGACACAGCTTTAGGAGCATCTCCTGAAAATGTTTCAACTCCTATAGTTGCTGGTGACGTAGAAGTTACTGCAAGCGTTGGCGTACAATTCGAACTAAACTAAATTCTTTAAATTGCTAGGGGTTAATCCCTAGCAGTTAATCTTTTTCTTTGAAAGTAATTCTTTAAATTCAGAATTGTCATATATATTTTAGGTGATTTAATTGCCAGTTACTTTGAGAAGACATTTAGCAACAGTTAAAATTAAGGGAGAAAGAGTAGTTCCGCTAGGGGCAAAGAAAGCAGGGATTAAAGCAGGCAGAGGGTTGCTTAATAGGTATGGAGTAAATTTAGTTAAGAGTTATTCTAGTTCAGCTGAGAGAGCATTTCTTGGGGCAAAAACTGCTCAGAAGGCATTTGGAATAAAAAAAGGAAAGATTCCTGTTAGAAGTTCTATTAATTTTTCTAATTTTTTTGTTGATGAAAAGAAGGCAATGGAAGTTTTGGAAAAGCAATATGGGAATGATGAGGTTAAAGCAAGAGATGCTTGGCTAAGAGGAGATAATTTCAAAGGATCACTTCATCCAGCAAAACAGTATGCTGAAAATATTATAAAAAACAGATTTGGTTTTGCTTTGGCTGCTGAAGCAGGAAAAGCTGGGGCAGGAACTAAAGGAGTTCCAAGAAGAGTCTTAATGGATAATGTGACTCACTCATGGATTATTGAGTCAGTTGTAGCAAGATTAACTAAAGGTATGAAGCGTGCTCCAAAAATGGTTGGGCTTCCAAAAGAAACAACTGGTATTGAAATGACTTTCAAAAAACAACCTAATGGAAAGTTTAAAGTAAATATGAATTATGAAGAATTTGCTGGCGATGTTACAAAGAACTTTGCTCAGTGCATGCCTTCAGCAGTTAAGAAATACTTGGACCTTTAAATCCAAGTACTTTAATTTTTTCTAAAAAGCAGTTATTTTTTTTGCTTTTCAAGTGGATTAGAAATCTTTAATAAATGAATTTTAGCATAATTCTGGTAGTGTTTGGTAATGGAATCGGTTCTTTTGAAATGGTTTAGTAATCTTTCAAAAGAGAGCGTTGGCGAAGCTGGTGGTAAAGGAGCTTCTTTAGGAGAAATGACTAAAGCAGGTATTCCTGTTCCTAATGGTTATGTTATTTTAGCTTCTTCTTTTGAAAAGTTTTTAGAAAGTACAGATCTTAATGTTGAAATTGATTCAATTTTAGAAAAAGTGAATCATAAAGAAATGCAGTCAATTGAGAGTGCTTCTGAAGAAATTCAAGCATTGATAATGAATGCAAAAATGCCAAAGGATATTGAGAAAGAAATTGTTATTAGTTTTAAAAAATTGGATTCTGTTTTTGTTGCGGTTCGTTCAAGCGCAACTAGTGAAGATTCATCAAGTGCAGCTTGGGCTGGACAACTTGACAGTTTCCTTAATACAAAATCAGATACTTTGCTTGAGAATGTAAAAAGATGCTGGGCATCACTTTTCACTCCAAGAGCAATTTTTTACAGATTTGAAAAAGGATTGCATGATGCAAAAATAAGTGTTGCAGTTGTAGTTCAAAAAATGGTTAATTCAGAAATCAGCGGAATTGCTTTTTCAGTTCATCCTGTTACTCAGGATAGAAATCAATTAATTATTGAAGCAGGTTTAGGTTTAGGTGAAGCAATAGTTTCTGGGCAAATTACTCCTGATTCTTACGTTATTGAAAAAGTTCCAAGAAGAATAATTGATAAAAATATAAGCGAACAAGAGAGAGGATTATTTAAAGTTGAAACTGGAGGAAGCGAGTGGAAAGAAAATCTTCCAAGAGGAAAAGAGCAGAAACTTTCTGACAAACAAATAATGGAACTTGCTGAAATAATTTTAGGAATAGAAAAGCACTATGGTTTTCCTTGCGATATTGAGTGGGCATTTGAAGGTGGAAAGTTTTTCATAGTTCAGTCAAGACCAATTACAACTTTGACTGACAAATCAAACGATAAAGAAATGCCTAGTGTAGTTAAGGCAAAGGAAAGTGAAAAGAAAGCTGAAGTTGAAGTAAAAAGTACAAAAAAAGAAGAAAATGATTTAACTTGGGCAAAGAATTATTTGGAATCAAATGAATTTGATATTAAGGAAGCAAGGTTTGCAATTCCTGTTGTAGAAATAATTTTCTCAGTGTACGCTAAACCAAATTGTTTAGGGGATGAGTATGGTCCTGTGTTTGTCCCTTATTCAAATCAAAAGGGAAAACAGATTCTGCATCTTGAAAATTATAAGAACCTTGAGAGGCATTCTTGGATTGAAGCGATTAAGAATAGAAAGAAATTTATCAAAGTGCTAAAGGGAGCTACAAAGATTCAGAAAAAGATTAATTCAATTGCAGTTCCTATAGATAAGCTTTGCAAATTGAATCAGAAGAAACTTCACTCTTATTACAAATCTTTGGTAAAGCTTTCACTTGCGTGGTGGGAGTATGGTTCAATTGCTGAGGATAAGGGTTTGGTTGTTGAAGAAAAATTAGTTCCATTAATAATGAAGAATCACGCTGTGTCAAAAGAAACTGCTTTTGAATATGTTTCTGACATGACTACTCCTCTTGAAATTTCTATTTTCAGTAAAGAGAGAATGAATTTTTTGGATCTTTGCATAAAGGTAAAGAAGAATCCAAAACTTATAGAAAAAAGAGATAAGAAATTCTTTAAGGAATTAAACAAGTATTCAAAGAATTACTTTTATGCAAGAACCTCTTTTTACGAAGCTCTTACATTAAACGAAGGAAATTTGGTGAAGCTAATTAAGGATACAATTGAAAAGAATTCTTTTGAATCTCTAAAAGATGAATTCACTAAATTTTCTATAGGAATTAAACACTTAAAGGAAAAACAAAAAGAGTACAAAAAATTATTCACTCCAACAAAGGAAGAGAAGGATTATTTGTGGTATTTTACAATAATGCACTCTTGGCAGGATGAGAGAAAAGTAAGTATGATGACTCACTTCAATTACTTCTGCGAATTATTAAGAGAAGTTTCAAACAGAACAAAAGTTGATTATGATACTGTTGCTTTAATGACCCTTGAAGAAGTTGAATCATTGATTCTTGGAAAAAAGCTTGGCATAAAATCAATTGAATCAAGAAAAGAGGGATTGTTTTTTGTTTATAAAAATAATAAAGTTCTTCGCTTCTTTGGTGAAGATGCAAAATCATTAGTGGAATCAATTCCTTCTGCAGTCAAATCAATGGATTTAATTCGTGGAGCAGTTGCTTGCAAGGGGAAAGGTGGAAAAGTTAGAGGTAAAGTTAGAATAGTTCACAATCCTGCAAAAGATGTTTTCAACGAGGGTGAAGTTTTAGTAACAACAATGACTCGCCCAGAGTTTGTTCCAATAATGCAAAAAGCTTTGGCAATTGTTACAAATGAAGGTGGATTAACGTCCCACGCAGCAATTGTTTCAAGAGAGTTAGGTATTCCTTGTGTTATTGGAACTAAAGTTGCGACTCAAATTCTAAAGAATGGTGATTTAGTTGAAGTTGATGCGGAAAAAGGAATTGTAAAAAAAATAAGTGAAAAAAATGATTCTGCAGTTTCTGACTTAAAAAAAAATGATAATGGATTTGGAAAATTAAATAATTATTATTTAGTTGATGGAAAAGAAAAGGATAAATTAATAGCTGATGCAAAGAAAATAAAATGGAAATATTGGTTGAATAGGCCCTATACAGTTTTTTGGGCAACAACTTTTTGGAAAGGAGTGAATTCAAAGTATTTTTCAAGAGCAGGCTTTGAAGGACTTGGAGCTGACAGTAATCTTTACCAATTCCCTGACATTTACGTTGATGAGGATTTTCATAAGAAAGGTGCAGTTTTCATAGAGAATTATTTCAAGAACCATAAAATGAGTGATCTTTCAAAAATGCTTTTTGAATTGCATAAAGATCATTTAAATAAATTGAAGCAAATTGTTGAAGATAAAAACAAATCAATTTCACAAAAGACTTTAGAGTCTTCTGAGCTTATTAGGGATTATATTCCTTATTTGTGGATTACTATTCCTCTTGAAGAGTATTTTAATAAAAGAATTGTAGCAGAGGTTCCAAAATATATCAAAGGGGATTATTCAAAATTCATTGGGGACGTTAGTATTCCAAAGAAAAAGAATGCTTATGTTTTAATGCAGGATGAATTAAGAAAACAAACTCCTCTTGAAGAGGTTCAAAAGAAATTTGGATGGATAAAGTCAAGAGATGGTTTCACTGATTTTTACACTGTTGATGAATTGAAGGAAATAAAAGAGAAACTATCTGATTCAGTTTCTCCTAGTGTAAATGTTCCAAAAGAATTGGCTAATCTTGTTGATGAGTTAAAAGAACTTACTTTTTTTAGAGCAGACAGAACTGACAAGTTCTATGAATATTTTGGAATTGCTCGTCCCTTTCTGAAGGAAATTGCAGAATATATTGGAGTGGAATTTAAGGAACTTGCTGAGTATGATGCAAATTCAATAATTTTGGGTAAACCTATTAAGTATTCTCAAAATTTTAATTATATTTCCATAAACAATGATTACTGCCTTGAGTCAGAAGAGAAATTTATTGATTTTAGTGCATTGATTTCAAATGAAGTAAAAGGAATTGTTGCTTTTAAGGGAAAAGCCAGGGGGGCAGTAAAAATAGTCACTCATCCAAATGATGTGAAAAAAGTCAATGAAGGGGATATTTTAGTTTCCCAAATGACTCTTCCATCATTTATTTCTGCAATGCAAAAAGCCAGTGCGTTTGTTACTGATGAAGGAAGTATTACTTGTCACGCTGCAATCATTGCCCGAGAGATGAAAAAACCTTGCATAACAGGAACAAAAAATGCGACAAAAGTTTTATGTGATGGAGACTATGTTGAAGTTGATGCAGAGAAGGGAATTGTTAGAATTATTTCAAAATCTAGTGAAAATACCTTGCTTGGAAGGATTGAATATAAAAAAGTTTATTCAAGAAATTTTTCAGTCTTAAGAATGCAGTTTCTGAGTGATGGTGCATATTATTCAATAAAAGAGCTTACAAACGGAAAGTATTACTTTACTCCACTTTTTATCAAAAGTTCTGATGAAGTGGTTAATGCTTATTATGATTTCTCTTCTCCCGAGCAGGATCCTAAAAAGATACTTTCTTACTTGAATGAAAATATTCCTTTTGTAAAAGAAAAGTTTTCAGAAATAAAAATTGTTTGCGCGAAAGTGAATGAAATAATAAAGAAAAATGATTTTTCAAAAGCAAGGTTTGTTTTTGATAGTGTGAAAAAGGTTCAGCCGTTTAGTACACTCGGAAAATTGATTGGAGAAGTTCCTAATCCTCCAAAAGATTTGTTTGATATCTTTGCAGGATTTAGGTTTGACTATGATGGGTTAATGTATAGGGCTGAAAAGTTCTTGCTTGATAGTGCAAATAAAAAAGGATTTGATGATGCTGATTATTTGACTTTTGAAGAAATTTTTGAAGGAATTGAAGCAAAGAATCTTCTAGAACGTAAAAAAGGATTTGTGTTTTTCAGAGGAGAAATAGTTTTGCTTGAAGATAAGGATGAGTTTCT
Organism: archaeon; assembly: GCA_036170245.1. GTDB lineage: Archaea > Iainarchaeota > Iainarchaeia > Iainarchaeales > JAAZKV01 > JAAZKV01. The sequence continues at coordinate 46,910 of JAVHOV010000007.1, forward strand.
TAATAAAAATAATATTATAATTAAAGATCAAGATTTTGGCAAAACTAGTGATTTTTCGCTAAAGAAAGTTGAAAAATCCATTTCAAGGGATTTGCCGCTGTCCAATAGTTATGTATGGCATTATGGCTATTCTGAAGGAATGCTAAAAGAACTTGAGTGGAGGTATTCTGACACTATTTTCTATCAGCATGAAGGGCACGTTGACATTATTCGCGACCCAAATGAGCAAAATGTTTTGTTTAAGGAATTTGTTTATAGCAAAATTAAATCTTCGAAAGATTGGTTTTCAGCTCTTTCAAAGCGCTATTCTGATCTTCTAAATGAAGCAGATGATTTTTATAAAAAGAATAATTCTATTGATAAGAAATCAAATAAGAAAATTGCGAAAATACTTTTGGAATATAATTTGTTAATCGGAAAAATAATGGGTCCTTTTATTGTGATGTACTGGATTCCTAATTGGTTTGAAAAAGAATCTGATCTAAAAAAAGAAATTGGAATTGCGATTAAATATAGGAAAGCTTCTGAAGATATTTTTCCAAAAGGAGATGAACTTGTAAGAAAGATTCTTGGTCGAGTAGAAAATGAATTAAAATTGGAAAAAGGTTTAAAGAATTTTATTAGTTACTCTGAATTGCTGAATTTTTTGACCAAAGGGGTATTGCCTGACAATAATTTGCTTGTTAAAAGAAAAGAAGGAATCATTTTTTCAAATGCAAGTTTAATGGCTGTAAATGAAGATAATTTGGATGTTGAACTTGCAAAGCTTGGATACTATTATGAAAGAATATCCCAAGATAAAGTTAGCCAAATAAAAGGGCAGAGTGCTTTTAGAGGCAAAGTATGTGGCAAAGTAAAAATAATTCTAAATAAGCATGAAATAAAGAATTTTCCTCAAGGTTGTGTCTTGGTCTCCTCAATGACTACTCCTGAATATGTTCCTGCGATGAATAAAGCAATCGCATTTGTAACTGATGAAGGCGGAGTGACTTGCCACGCAGCAATTGTTTCAAGGGAACTAAAAGTTCCTTGCATTGTTGGGGCTAAAATTGCTACTAAAGTTTTGAACAACGGTGATTTAGTTGAAGTTGATGCGAATAGCGGAATTGTCAAAATACTAGAAAAATCAAAAAAGTGAAACGAAAAGGGTTTAATTTGATTTGTGTTATTTTTATGTGTATTAAACTTGTGGTGAATTAATGGATGAAAAGATTTTTGAAGAGATAAAGACTTTAGCAAAGCCTTTTTTGCTTGAGGGTAAATCAGAGGACTTAATGCATTCTTTGAGCGTGGCTGAGAGTGTTAAGATTCTTGCAGATGATGAGAGTCAGCTTGATATTTTGTTGCCATTTGCGGTGTTGCATGACACTGGGAACTCTTTTGTATTAAAGGAAGATTTGCATTATATCCAAGGTAAAACAATAGTTGAGAATGGGAAATTATTTCATGGTCTTGCTGGTGCAAAAATCGCGTTTAAGATACTCTCTTTGATAAATTATGATTCAGAAAAGACTAGGGAAATAATTGATTTAATAAAGGTTCATGATTTTGATGACCCTAAATTTTTTACTAAACGAGTTTGGCAGATTGCAAAAGATGCTGATTGTTTAGATCGAATGAATATACCTCGATTAAAGGAAATGATGAAGACAAGGGGCATGTCTCCAATTCAAATTCTTGATCTTGTTAAGAGTGTAAATCTTTGGTTCTTTACTCAAAACGCGTTGGTTGAATTCAATAAAAGGCAGAATGCTTTTTTTGAAGAATTTCAACTTGACAAGAATTTGATGATAAAACCCAAAATTGTTTAATGAATTATCTTTAAAGAAATAGTTCAGTTTGTGGTTAAGGTGTTCTTTTTGTTACATTCAAACCTAATTAGTTATTAATAATCAACAAGAATGAGTATTTATTATGAAAGCAGGTATTTTTCAAAGTAGTCTATTTCACCTCAGTAACTCTATTTTTGTAATTATTCCTGCCCCGTAAAACTCGCTGCTTTTAGTTAACTAAAATGCAATGCGAGTACTTTTTTTGAAAAATAATTAAACTCTTTTACGGGAGGGGTTGGAGAATGGATATTAGTGGTTATGATTTATTGGTAATTAAGATTGGAACAAATAGTATAATTAAAGGAAATGAATTGGATAAAGATTTTTTGCAGGAACTAACAAGAGAAGTAAATATTCTAAAAAAGAAGAACAAAAAAGTAGTAATTGTAACAAGCGGAGCAATAGGAATTGCAAAATTAAAGTTAGGAATTGTTCCAAAAAATATTAAAGAACAGCAGGGACTCTCAGCGATTGGGCAATTAATGTTAATGCAGGAATATTCAAAAAGATTTGAATTAATTGGTTTAACTCTAGCTCAGGTATTAGTTTCTCAAAGAGATTTAATGGATAAGAATTGTTTAGAGAATATAAAAAATACTTTTGATTTTCTCTTTGAACAAAATATTGTTCCAATAGTTAATGAGAATGATGTAGTTTCCACTGAAGAACTTCAAAAAAATGGATCTTTTTCAGATAATGATGTTCTCTCTGCAATTTTAGCAAAGCAATTGAAAGCGAATCTTTTAGTGCTTGTAACCGAAAAAGGTGGGTTAATGGATGAAGAAGGAAAAATAATTCCTTTTCTAAAAGATACTTCAAGTATTAAGGATTTAGGGACAAAAACTTCCTCAGGAAGAGGGGGAATTGCAACCAAATTAAATGCAATTAATATTGCAAAAGATTATGGGCAGATGTATTTGTAATTGGTCCAAATGATTTAGTCCTTTTTGAGAGTGAAAAAGTGGGGGGTACATTAATATCAGCGAAATAGAGGTTTTGAAAACTTTTAAAACCCCTTAGGAGCACTACTTTGGTATTAATTGAGTGGATTATTATGGCTGAACAAATAAAATTACCTGATTATACTAACCAGCCAAGTGAATGGTATACCCAAATAATAAAAGAAGCTGAATTAGCCGATATTAGATACGGTGTAAAAGGATGTTTAGTTTTTCAGCCTTGGTCAGTTGAAGCAATGGAATTAATGTATGATTTTCTAGAAAAGGATTTGAAGAAAAGAGGACACAAGAATTACTGGTACCCGACTTTGATTCCTGAAAGTTATTTTTACAAAGAAGCTGAGCACATAGAAGGTTTTTTTCCTGAAGTATTTTGGGTAGAGAAAGGTGGAAATGATAAACTTGAAGAACGTTTAGCTTTAAGACCAACAAGTGAAACTGCTTTTTACACAATGTTCTCTTTATGGATTAGATCATACAAGGATTTGCCATTTAGAACTTACCAAAGAGCAAATGTTTTCAGATATGAATCAAAAGCAACTAGACCATTTTTAAGAAGCAGAGAATTTCACTGGATTGAAACTCACTGTGCTTTTGCAACTGAAGAAGAGGCATTTCAAAATGTAATGGATGACATGGAGTCAACAAAAAGAGTTGTGTTTGGAATTTATGGTGTTCCTACAATTGTATTTGAAAGACCTGCTTGGGATAAATTTGCAGGGGCTCATAGAACCTTTGGTGCAGATGCAATTACTCCAAGCGGAAGAGTAGTTCAGCAGCCAAGCACCCACATGATTAACCAGCACTTTGTAAAATCATTTGGAGTAAAATACACTGACAAGGATGAATTGGAAAAAACTCCTTGGACTACTTGCTATGGTCCAGCTATTTCAAGAATTTTTGCATCCGTTGTTTTGACTCATGGAGACAATAAGGGATTAAAGTTCCCTTTTGAAATTGCTCCAAAGCAAGTAATAATTGTTCCAATAATGGCTGAGAAGGAACCTAAAGTTTTAGTGAAAGCAAAAGAACTTTACAATAAATTGGAAGAAGCAGGTTTTAGAGTTGAAATTGATGCGAGCGATAAGCGACCTGGTGAAAAATATTATTTTTGGGAAATGAAGGGAGTTCCAATTAGAATTGAAGTTGGTCCAAGGGATTTAGCAGAAAATAAATTAATGCTTTACAGAAGAGATACAGAAACTAAAGTATCTATTTTAGAAAAAGATTTGCTAATTGAAGTTGCAAAAAATGGTAAGGAGTTAAGTGCAAACTTAAAAGCTAAAGCAAGTTCTAGCTTTGAGGGATTGATTAAGGATGTTAATAATATTGAAGAAATTAAATCAATTGTAGGAACTGGAATTGCAAGGGCAAATTTCTGCTCGGTTGAAAAAGACGGGGAGAATTGTGCTGAAGTTGTTGAGAAAGAAACCGGCGGAAAAATAAGAGGAACAAGAATTGATGTTAATGATAAATTAATCGGTAATTGCAATTGTGTTGTGTGTGGGAAAAAAGCAACTAAAGTTGTTTACATTGCAAAAGATTACTAATCTTTATGGATGAAAAATTAGTGCAAGTTGCAAGAAAAGTCCTTTTTGATTTTCTTGGCGCAAGAAAAAATTCTAAGATTCTTTTAGTTAATGATTATGAACCAAATATGGTTTATGATTCTTTCAAAATCGCATTAAATGAAAAAAATATTCCTTTTGTTGAAGAAAAATTAAGCGAAAGCAGACAAAACAGTGAACCCATTCCAGATCTCTTGCCCATAATGCTAAAATCAAAAATAATTATCGCTCCTACAAAAAAGAGTATTAGCCACTGTTATGAAACAAAGAAAGCCGTTCTAAAAGGATCAAAAGTAGTTACTCTTCCGGGAGTAACTCCTGATATTTTTATAAAAATCGGTGAAGCTGATGTAAATTGGATTTGGAAAGAGAATAATAAAATTGCAAAGCAATTGAAAGGAAAAAGCAAAGTTCAAATAACTACTCCTAATGGAACAAACATTTCTTTTTCAATAAAGAAAAGGGAATTGCACGGGTTGAAGCCGAAAACAAAAGGGTTCATGACTAATCTTCCAACTGGGGAAGTATATTTGGCTCCAATTGAAGAAACTGCTGAAGGGGAGATAGTAATTGATTATTTTAAAGATAAAATAAACCCTACTGATAAAGCTTGGCTGAAAGTAGAGTGGGGGAAAATTTCTGATTGGAATGATTCTGCAAAAGAATATATTAAATTACGGCAAGTGGAGAATGGATTTGTAATTGCTGAATTTGGTATTGGTACAAATAAGTGGCATACAAAACCTATGGGGAATATTTTGCATGATGAGAAAATATTCGGCACAGTGCATATTGCGTTTGGGAACAATATTTCTTTTAGGGGCAAAAATAACAGTCCTGTCCACAATGATTTGATTTTGATAAACCCTACTGTTTTAATTGATGGAAAAAAATTAGAATGGTAGAAGAAATTTTCAAATTGTTACTTGAATAAGTTCTGCTTTTGGGTGCAGTTCATTTGCTTCTTTGGTTACACTTTCCAAGTAAGCTAAAATTGCTTCTTTAACATTTGTGATTGCTTCTTGTTTTGTTTTACCATCAGAAACACATCCTGGTAAATCTACGCACTTAGCAATGAACACTCCGTTTTGATCTTTGTACAATAAAACTTTGTAATCCATACTAACCATTTTAGATTTCTTGTCCCCATACTTCAATAGTACATTCGTCAATTAACCTGTCATGTATTTTTTCAAATTTGAATCCGGTTTTTTTGTACAGTGCTTTTGCATCATTGTTTTCTTCTTTTACAAGTAAAAATATTCTTTGTATTTTTTTGTGTTTGCAGTCGTTTATAGTTTGGGCTATCATTGCTTTTGCTATTCCTTGGTCTCTCCACGCATCTTCAACATAAATCGCATTCAATCTTGCTTCTTTTTTAAAAACAAATAATTCTGTTTCGCAAAAACCAACTTGGATATTTCCTTGTCTTGCAATTAGTATATCAAAATTTGAATCAGTTATTTTTCCTGCAATCTTATTTTTGCTGAATTCAGTGTATGGAAATTCTGCTTTTATTGTTTCATCAAGCCACTCTGCGTCCTCTTTCTTTGCTGGAGTTATATTCAATCAGTATCACTTTCTGTCTTTGGAATTTTTTAAGTATTCAGCTATCTCATTTTCGCTTACAGCACATCCATTGAATTTTGCAGAATATAATGCTGCTTCGAGTTCTAATTTTCCGTGATCCAATTCATGGTCAAACAAATCTTGTTCATATGCAAGTGCAATAATATCAACGCTTCTAAACATTAGTAACTTTGGAAACATTCCTCTTATAGCATCCAAGTTTTCCTGATTTATTCGCACAGGCTGTTCTTGTCTTCTTTCAAGAACTTGTTTTAATCTTGAAGGATTTTCAATTAATGCTCTTGTTGTTCTTTCATCAATAAACATTGCTTTTGCTCCGTGTATTTTTGCGAGAGCCAATGCTTCTGCCTCTCCTGCTTGTATTATTGTCAATGGGCCTTGGTCTGTGAAAAAAACATGGTTTGAGATTCTTAATATTTTTTCCATTTCAGAATTCACTTGCGAATCTTTAGGCATTGTTTTTACAATTTGCTGGTTGATTGCGTATTTTATTCTTGCGGCATTTAGTGCAAATCTTTTGTTGGTTAGTGGATTCCAAACACTTTCCTGCGCAATTGTACTTGAAATCATTAAATCAAATTTATTTGCTTGCACAAAATGTTTGAAAACATTCATTAAGCATGTTCCTGATAATGTAATCATGGTTCCTGAGTCAATAACTGCTTTTACACTCATTTTTTTTCACCGTAATTTTGTTGAGTTTCAATTAGTTCTTTTAATTCTCTTACTCTGACAGTAATATTTTTTATTTCAGTTTCTTCATCATGCATTGTTGTTGAGCCGATGTATGACTGCACTTCTTTCTTATCAGCTCCAGTTAGATCAGCTGCTTGTGCAATACTTAATCCAAACGAGTATGCTAATGATGCGGATTTTACTTTTGCCTTATCATACATTCCGGTTGCAAAGTTTCCTAGTTCTGCATCAATTTTTGTAATATGTTGAATTACTTTTTTTAATGATTCTAAAAATAATTTTGTATCATTCATTTCTAACGCAATTCCTGCGCTTTGAAGATCTTCTTTTATTGTTTTTTTTGCTCTTCCCCATTGAGGGCTACTTGCAAAGTGCTGTTTTGATTCTATTTTATGTAGTGCATAGGCAATTACTCCTAGTTCAGCTTTTGCATAATCATTGCTTAGTGAAGCTTCTCTGATTAGTCTTGAACTCATTCCTCTTAATTCAAAAACTCTGTTTTTATCAAACAGATTTAGTGCTTCGGAAACATCAAAGCTAAGTGTTTTCATGCCAAGAACAAGGTGTTTTTTCATATTTAAGAATTACCTTATTGTGTTTTTTAGGGGTTAATTAGATTGTTTTTTAAGTAGAAATGAGTAAAATGGTTATTAGTGGTGTAAGTGAAGATTTTGGTTCCATTGCTTTCAGGAAGAGAAAATGACAAGTTGTTTATTGATGCCTTAAGCAAGGATGCAAAGGAAGTAGTAATTTTGCAGATTGTGGATAAACAGTTTCTCCCAAAAGCCGGTGCTGCAATGGGTGAAGTTCGTCAGTTTAGGATTGTTGCTGATGAATTAAGAAAAGCAATTGGTGCTAAAAGAAAAAAATTTGTTGAAATGACTGAATGGGGTATTACAATTCCAAAAATTGTTTCTACAGCTCTGTTTCAAAAAGTTGATAAAGTATATTTGGTAAAGCAGAATACCCAGTTTTTTGGCGAAATAACTGATGCTTTAGATGATAATAAAATAAAATATGAATTAGTTGAACTTCCAATAATTGAACCGGTAAAAAAGAAATTATTTTAATTAGAAAGGATTGTGTTATTTGTATGGCAAATGAATGTATATTGTTGGGAAATAAAGTTATAGTCGATGATGCAACTCTTAAGGGAACTTTAGTTGAGAAGGGCTTTGGGGAAAGTAAGGGAAGAAAATTAATTCTTGATTTATTTGAAGCAGTGTATTTAGTGGAGAAAGAAAAAATTATTGTTCTTGATAAAAAAGGAAAAGCCCTTTCATCAACAAAACTTGTTTCAATTGGTCTAGAGCATGATAAAAAGTTTTACTCAAAGTGCGTAGTGTACTCTGATGTTAAGGAAAAAGGTTACTGCATTAAAACTGGATTAAAATTTGGCTTTGATTTTAGAATTTACCCTAAAGGAAAAAAGATGGGCGAAGTTCACTCTGAATTTGGGTTGAACGTTAATGATGAAAGCGAAAAGATTTCAATGACTCAACTTAGTAGAATTACTAGGCTTGCAGGAAACATTCACATTAGTTCAATAATTGCTGTAGTTGACAGGGAAGATGAAGTAAATTATTATTCTCTTGACAGAAAACTTCTTTGATTTTACCAGTTTTCTTTTATCCATCTTAGGGCTTTTATAAAAGAAATTCTTGCTCCTCTTTGTGTTTGTCCTGTTAGTTGTTCAAGTCGCATAATGCTTTGAATAATCTCAGTTCTGCTTACTGAAAATCTTTTTGAAAGTTCTTCAACAGTAACTGATTCTAATTTATCTGCGATATTAAGTATCCTCAAATCAAGGAAAGCTTTTCTCCTTGCATCAGGATTTGATTGTTATTAATGATAATTCTTCATTTCGGATTTTGCCTTTAGAATTTTTTGGGCTTGAAACAATTGTTTTAGTTTCTCTTTTAAGAGGTACTTGGTAAATATTAGCACAACAAGTTTTGCATGTTTTTCCATTGCACTTTCTGCAGAATCATCAAATACTTCACTAAAAATTATCTTTCCTCCTTTTTTGTTCAGAAGGGATCGAGTCAAATTTAATTTTAGTGTTTTTGCTGCGAGTAATGGTATTGGTTCGTAAGAAAAACTCCAATCATAAATCATTGGGCGTTGGGGAGCCATTTCCGCAGTTATCAACTTGAATTGCTTTATGTTTCCTTTATTTTTTTCTTTTGCAAAATCAATTATGGATCTTGTTGCATCAGTATAAGTTAAGTGGGTTTGTTTTGATATTGCTTTTGCCCAATCTCCATAGCACCCCATGAAATAAATAATTTTTTCTCCTTTTTGAATTCCAAGTTTTTGAAGTAAGTGAGGATCTTTTGGAATGAGTGATTGAGAGGTGCTTTTAGTGTCTTTTCTTACTTTCCAAAGAGCTTCTATTTCAGCAATTCTTCCTAAGTAAGCTTGCTTTCTAGTAAGCCCGGTTCTTTGTCCATGTTTGTAAATATCTTGTCGTGCAAACTTAATGTACATAACAATTATACTTTTTAATGAAATATAATTCTTTCTAAAAAATAGATTTTGGCTTTGGAAAAGTTTTCACTTTTCCAAAACTACAAAATTAATTAATGGACCTTAGAAGTCGCATGCTCTTACAGTTTTTCTTCCGTTTTCTTTTGCTCTTGCAGCTGCTTCTTTTATCATTTTAGCAACTTTTCCACTTAGAGCGTCGACAACGTCGCTAGCTGTGTTGCAGTCTTCTTCCTTAATTGCGTCCTTAACTTTTGATGCTACTACTAATACTTCAGTCATAAATAATCCTCCAAAACTTATAGTTTTGGGGAACCGAAAACTTTTGGTTTTCAAGTTCCCCCATTTTTCAAAATGCTTTTTCGTAATTAGTTTTCACTAAGATTACTCAAAAGCAATCTAATTCAATTAATTATTAAGTATTTATAAACCAAATGGTTCAATTTGGCGATTTAAGGGCTTTTGGTATTTCAACGGTCTAATGCCATTAATTATAAGGGTTTTTAGTCATAATTTACTTGCCTGTGATGAAGCTAATCATTCTGATTGTTCTTTTTTAAGAACAAATACTGATGAATGATGGGCGAACTGAGGCAACTTAATTTTATCAGCTTATTCTACTAATTTCTTGGTATTCTTTTTCAACATTAATCCTTAAAATAAGAAAGAACTAAGTTTATTCATGGTTTTTAATAGTAAACTTAAGTATTCAAGAGCTCAAGGGACAATAGAATATCTAATTCTTCTTAGTGTAGTTGCAGTTATTGCTTTAATTGCTGTCGGAACAACTTTTTTAGTTATTAATCCAGTTGAATTGGAAAAGAAAGCCAGTGTTGAAGAATTAAAGATTTTGGATATTTCGATTGGTGAAAATTCTTATAATAATAGTACTGGGGAATTTGTTTTTAAATTAAAAAATAATTTTTCTTCAAGAATAAGTATTTCAAATATAAAAATAGGTGATTCTAATTCTAATTATGATCAAAATTTATTAGCAGGGGCTTCTTCTATTTTTATTTTATCTTCAATTGAAGAGTGTACTAATAATGAAATAATAAAAACTATGGTAA
>JAVHOV010000008.1:0-15280 GCA_036170245.1 archaeon
AACCAATTCATCTGACATTTGAAAATGTCAGTTTTTTTGGCACGAGGTTATAAAATTCTCAAGCTTATTATTTTTTTAAATATGTTTATTAATTTGAATGCACAAATATTTGATTATGCAAAATATATTTTCAATTTTATTTCTTATTCTATTATGTTCAATTTCTTTTGCAGCGATTCCAAATTATTTAGATTTGTATGTAAATGATTTTGCCCAAATATTTACTCCTGCACAAAATGATGAATTAACTTCATTACTTTCTGCTCTTACCAAAGATACAACTGCAGAAGTTGTTGTTGTTACTGTAAATTCCCTTGAAGGGCAAGCTCCGATTGATTATGCTACTGAAATTGGCCAGACTTGGGGTGTTGGGAAGAAGGATACTGATAATGGGCTTGTAATATTGTATGCGAAAACTGAAAACAAAATTGCTGTTGCTGTCGGGTATGGGCTTGAAGGAATTTTGCCTGATTCAAAGGTTGGGAGAATTCTTGATGAACAATATGTTCCATTAAGGGATCAAGGAAATGTTTCAGGAGGAATAATTAATGCTACAAAAGCATACGTTGCAGAACTTTATGCAAACAAAGCAGAAATAGGTTCAAGTGCTGCACAAAATCCTGACGACGCTTTTCTATGGGTGTTTTTTGGAATATTCTTTTTTGTAGTTATGGCCTTTTTCATGATAACTATAATTTATTCTTTTGGAAAAGGAATAAAAAAGTCCAAAAGTCCAAAAAAAATAATTGTTGGTACAATTATTGGTGCAGTTTTAGTTTTAGTTTCGTTTTTCTTTACAAGCCCGGCTGGGAGTATTTTATTTGTAGTTGGAATTTTCTTAATTATTGGAATTAACAGCAGTGGATTTAAGGGAGGTAGAGGAGGTTCTGGTTGGAGCGGAGGATATAGCGGAGGAGGATTTTCTGGTGGAGGAGGTTCTTTTGGCGGCGGAGGATTTGGTGGCGGGGGCGCAAGCAGATAAACAGTTTACTTTTTAAGAAGTTCAAAATGAAAAATGAATTATTATTTTTATAGGGGGAATTGAAAATGGATTTGAAGTTAATTGGACTAGGAATAGTCGGAATCGTAATAGTTCTGATTTTATTCATAGTTGTAATGGTAGTTGGATCATACAATGGAATGGTTACTCTTGACCAAAAAGTTAGTGCTTCATGGAGCGAAGTGGAGAATCAATATCAAAGACAAGCAGATTTGATTCCAAATTTAACATCAATAGTTTCAAGTGCAGTAAGCGTTGAAACAAAATTTGTTAAAGATGTAACTGATGCAAGAACTAAGTGGCTCAACGCAAAAAGTGTTGCAGAAAAAGATCAAGCAGGACTTGAAATGAATCAGAGTCTTGCAACTTTTGTTAGTGCAATTGCAACAAACGAAGCTTATCCAACTCTACAAGCAAATAAGCAATACACTGCACTGATGGATGAAGTGGCTGGAACTCAAAACAGAATCACTACTTCAAGAGGAAGATATATTGAAAGTGTTCAAGCATATAACACTACAATTAAAGTAATTCCAAACAATTTCTTTGCTAGTATGTTTGGATTCAGTGAGAAAGATTACTACAAGGCAACTGTTGCATTAACAACACCAGCTCTTGGAGATGGAACTTTACCTCAGTAAAAATAATTAAATAGTTAGAGCGGAAAAATTCGCTCTAACTTTCTTTTTTTTAGATTTTATTTTTCAATTAATAAGTCTTAAATATAAGTCAGAGGGATATCTTCTAGCAAAAGTGAGCAAAATGAATAAACCAATTTTCAGAAAATCATCTCAAACAAATTACAGCGCACTTGCAAGAGGGGCACTTCACGCACAAGGGATTAGGGAAGCTTTGACTGCTGAAAGGAAAACTCTTCTAAAAGAACACGGTCACTTAATTGATGCCAAGGCTGCACGAAAAGTTCCAACTACAAAAAGAGCTGCTGAAATGAAGTTATTGCAGTTAAGAGCAAAGCAAAATGTTCTCCAAAAAGAATCAACTGTAGGTGGGCTGAAAAAAGGAGTGACTGCGATAGAATATTTTGAACTTGTTTCAGATGAATTAAGATCTTCAAAGAGTATATTTGAAGCTGCAAGAAAGCTTGATAGATTCTCACATAATTTACAGTTAAAACACATGGAAATTTTAAAGAGTCTTGCTCAAAAAGATTCAAGAATAAAACACGCCACCCAAAATCTTCTTGAATACTTACTAATTCCTTCAGATCCGCGTACTCTTGATGCTTTTAGAAATGGACAGATTCCGTCTGAAATAAGAAAAACTGTCGGGAAAATAGAAAAAATGCAAGGAAGAGAAGTTCATACTTACATAAATGAGCAAGGAGTAAGGTCAAGATTTGTATTTACTATTGATGCGTTAAAACAGGTTCTTGGCACTAGAAGAAAATTAATTGCTGAAGCAAAGACTGCTATTAGTGAAATTTTTGCTAGTGAAAATAAGTCTGTATCTTCTGAACTAAAAGCAATTGAAGATGAAAGAAAAATGATAAAACAAAATACAGAAGGGACAATCACTCCTGAAAAAATCGCCAATATGTATTCGTTTTATAAGGAAAGAAAATAATTTTTCGGTTTATTAAACTAATGAATGCGGTTTTTGCCTAAGCATAAACAAACCCTTTTTATTAAGTTCTTGCATGTTATAATATAGATTAAGTATGGAGTGGGTAGAATGAAAAGTTTTGAGAAAAATAAACCAGTTAATTTTAGCACTATTGCTATTTGTGTTTTATTGTTATTTATGGTTGTTGGGGGGCTTCTTTTGTATTTTGCTCCAAAGATAAATGAACCCACTTTTAATGCTCAAAATTTAGAAAAGTTTTCAAGTTATTCTGATTTAGTTGCTTATTTTGAAAAAGCAAATACTTCAGGTTATTACAATGGTTATTTAACTAGAGAAATGATGGATAATGTTGCTCTTCCAACTATGGCAACTGGAGAAGTTCAAAAGAGTGCTTCTGATTCAGGGGCTAGCGCAACTGATTTTTCTTCTACAAATATTCAGGTAGAAGGAGTGGATGAAGCGGATATAATAAAAAATGACGGAAAATATATTTATGCAATTGCAGGTGGAAAATTATTTATCATAAATGCATTTCCTGCTAGTGACGCAAATATAATTGCAACAATTGATGTTAATGATGTCACTCCTAATGAAATGTTTATTTCAAGCGACAGCAAAGAACTTTTATTGTTTTCAAATAAAGGATACTCTTACGGCGGGGGATATTATTCAAAAATGATGATACGCACAGGGTATTATCCGTCTTATGGGGGCAGCGGAACAAATGTTCAATTATTTGATATCTCTGACAAAGAAAATCCTATAATGGTAAAAGAAATTGAATTTGAAGGAAGTTACTTGACATCAAGATTAGTTGGGGACAATGCTTACTTTGTAATTAACTCTAATCCTAGAGTATATTATACAGAAGCAAGAAATTCAAACGGAACTGATGAGAATAGCATGATTCCATTGATGAAAATTGATGGAGCTGAAGAACAAATCGCTTCTCCAACAGAGATAGGGATAATGCCAAGAGTTCGACCACAAAGCTTTGTAACAATTGCTTCAATAAATTTGAAGTCTGAAGAGTTAACTAAAGAAACAGCAGTTGGATCTTCACAAAATCTTTTTGCTTCAACAAGCAATATTTATTTAGCTGATAATATTTGGGAATATACTCAAGATACTAATTCAATTGTTCCTCTTGAAGTAGGGCTGATTGTAAAAAGCATATATTATCCTAATTGGAATACAACTCAAAAAACAGTAATTAACAAATTCCATTTTGATGATGGGAAAATTTCTTTTGTTGGAGCAGGAATAGTTCCAGGAAATATATTAAACCAATTCAGCATGGATGAATACAAAGATAATTTCAGAATAGCAACAACTGTTGAGAATAATTCTTATGAAGCAGTGAATATGACAAATGGTGCGACGGTTACTTCTAACAGGTCAACAAACAATGTTTATGTCCTAAATAGCGACATGAATTTGGTTGGGTCCTTAGAAGGAATTGCTCCTGATGAAAAAATTTATTCAGTAAGATTCATGGGGGACAAGGGGTATATGGTTACCTTCAAATATGTTGATCCTCTGTTTGTAATGGATTTATCGGATGCAACTAATCCTAGAATTCTTGGAAAATTAAAAATTCCAGGATACTCTGATTATATGCAGCCAATTGATGAAACACATATTTTAGGAATAGGGAAAGATGCTAATGAATTAGAAGATGCAGAAAAAGTTCATTCACAAGGCGCAATTTATTACACTGCAATTAAAGGAATAAAAGTTGCAATCTTTGATGTGAGTGATGTAGAGCACCCTGTAGAAATGTCAAAGCTCATTATTGGAGACAGAGGAACTGATTCAGAAGCACTACAAAATCACAAAGCAATTTTGTTTGACAAAGCAAAAGAATTGTTAGTGTTCCCTGTAACTATAGTTGACAATAAAACTGGAAGTCCGGATTATTATGGAATGGAGCAATCTTTCCAGGGCGCAGTAGTGCTTAATGTATCACTAACAGATGGATTAAGTGAAAGAGGAAAAATAACTCACGTTTCAGCGGATGAAGAATTGAAGAAAGGATATTACTATGATTCAACTTCAATAATAAGAAGATCACTATTCATGGATGATGTGTTATATACATTCTCTGACAAAATGCTAAAAGCAGATAACTTAAGTGACTTAACTCCAATAAGCGAAGTTAAGTTTCCTATAAATACAAATACAAATGGATATAACTATCCAATGATAGTGGATTAGAAAATTAAATAAAAGAATTTATCTTGAAGGGTAATTCCCTCCAAGATGCTCTTTTTTAGAAACTTTTATTAACTATAACTACCTGTTTTCTGCATAGTTTTTTGTAAGAGGTTTTCTAGAATGGCTGGATACGAAGATTTTGTTGAATTAGGGTACAAACCAAATAATAAAGATGTTTTGGCTTCATTTAAAGTGAAAGTCCCAGTTTGGGAGACTCCTGAACGCGCATTTGGTGCAGTTGCAAGCGAATCAAGTGTAGGAACTTGGTCGGACATGGATATTTGGGGAAAATATCCTCATGTAAGAAAAGTTGCAGGAAAAGTTTACAGCATAGAAAACCATGGAGATTATTTTTGGATAAAAGTTGCTTACCCGCAAGATCATTTTGAAGCAGCAAATCCTTCGCAAATTTTGGCTTCAATTGCAGGAAATGTTTTTGGAATGAAAGCAGTTGACTCACTAAGATTACAAGATATTCAATTTACAAAAGATATAGTAAAAGAGTACAGAGGGCCTCAATTTGGAATAGCTGGTGTAAGAAAAATATTTGGTGCAGAAAAAAGACCAATTATGTTAAGTGTTGCAAAACCAAAAGTAGGAATGACTACTGAAGAACACGCTGCGGTAGGTTATGATATTTGGACAGGTGGACTTGATTTATTAAAAGATGATGAAAACTTAACTAACCAAAAGTTCAATCCCTTCAAAAAGAGAGTTGAAAAAACTCTTAAGATGAGAGAGAAAGCGGAAAAAGTAACTGGTGAAAAAAAATCTTACTTAATTAATGTCAGTGCTCCAACAGTGCAAGAAATGATTGAAAGGGCAAAGTATGTAAAAGCACAAGGAGGAGAATATGTAATGCTTGATATTATTACTTCAGGCTGGACTGCAACTAATTCTCTAAGAGAAGAATGTAATGATTTGGGACTTGCAATACATGCACATAGGGCAATGCACGCATCATTTACTAGGGATGTAAATCATGGATTTTCAATGAATTGTGTATCTAAACTTTCTAGATTAATTGGAGTAGATCAGCTTCACATTGGAACAGCATACGGAAAACTAGTAAGTCCTAAAGAAGAAGTGCTTCAATGCCAAAATGAATTAACTCAAACTAAAACTAAACCAAATGCACTTGAGCATTGCTTTGAACAGGATTGGTCAAAATTAAAGCCAGTATTTCCCGTATCAAGTGGGGGGCTTCACCCAGGAATAGTTGATAAAATATTTAATCTTTTAGGAACAAACATAATGATTCAGCTTGGCGGAGGAGTGCATGGGCACCCTAAAGGAAGTCACGCAGGAGCAATTGCAATGAGGGCTGCTGTTGAAGCATACTTGGATAAGATAAGTGTTGAGGAAAAAGCCAAAACTTGTCCTGAGCTAAAAGAAGCGTTGAAAGTTTGGGGACACTCTCTTCCTAAATAAAATTTAGGTTGCTGATTTTTCCAAAGCTAATACGCATTATTGGTTGTTTTTCTTACGGGAAAAAGTTTATTAATCAAAAAGCCGTCTAGAATGTTAAGGAGTTTGCCTTTTATAAAGAAGAATCGGCCAAGGTGATTTTTATGAGTCTAAGTTCATTAACATTTGCAAGTGCAAACAGCACAAATGCTGCGTCACACACAACTGGAAAAGTAAAAGTAGTAAAAGCAGAAAAGTTCGTTGGGATGGATGCAGTTTGTGTTATATCAAGACTAGTTGAAGGGGCTGTAGCAAAAAAGATGAGAGTTCTTGGAAAAAACCAAACTCAAGTACTCAGCGTTGAATCAAAATCTGGTGACGGTTATTGTACAAAAATTGGGGCACAAGTAGTATTGATGGTTGAAGGAATAAACAAGGATGATTATCCTACAGGCAGTGAAATAATTTTTGAAAAATGCGGCGAAGAAGCTTGCAAAGCAAAAGGAAGAGTAATTATTGCTTAAAATTGGCAATAATTTTTTCTTTTAGTTAAGTTTAATTAACTCAAAAATCATTGATTTGAAATGCAAACACATTGTTTTGAAAATAATTTTTCTTTTGATTTAGTAAATAAGCAAGAAAACAAATTTCTTATTCTTGCTTCATTATTTTTATTCACTCTTCCTCTTCTTCCACTTAATCAGTTAATTGTGGGGACTATTGTAAATGCAATTCTGATAAAATACTCAATCACATTCAAGTCAAAAAAAGTTTTTCTTCTTTCCATTATCCCAAGCACGGCAGTTCTTGTGGGAGGGATTTTGTTTTCAAATTTAACATTACAGATTGCACTTATGCTTCCTTTTATCTGGGGGGCTAATTTTATTTTAATGATTTTAACAAGAAAATTGTTTATCAAGGAAAAGAAAAATTATTTTTTATCAACTAGTGCTTCTGCAGCTGTAAAAACTATTGTGCTTTTCTTAGTAGCATTTGTTTTATTTTATTTAGGTGCGATTCCACTTGTATTTTTGACAATGTTTGGAGTGATGCAATTTATTACTGCTGAAAGTGGTGCAGTAATGGTTTATTTATTAGGGTTTATTAGAAAAAACTTTTTTATTTAATTTTGATTCATACCCCTCAACTTTCTTTTTTATTTTCTCCAATATTTTTTCGCTTGGGCGAATATGAGAATTAGCCAAAGCATCTGTTAATTTGCAAGTAGCTCCACCATAATTATGTCCTGGCCAAAGAATGATTTTTTTGCCTAAAGTAAAAAGAAAATCCAGTGAATTTTTTAATTCTATTTCATTTCCCCCATAAGCAGTTGTTCCAACACCTTTAGCAAAAATAGTATCGCCTGAAAAAAAATTGTTTTCTATTAAATATCCTACACTGTCTTTTGTATGCCCTGGTAAGTGAATTAATTTGATTTTTAATCCTGCAAGTTCAATTAATTCAGTTTTGCCTGTTTCACTAGGTTTTGGAATTATTACTTTTGTTTTTTTTGAAAAGTGATCAACTAATTCGCAGTGGTCGGGGTGGGAATGAGTAAGAAGAAGCCCTACTATTGTTGAATTGTTTTTCTTTAGTTCAGTTTCAATTTTACTTAAGTCTCCTGTCGGATCAATCAAAATAGATTCATTATTTTTTCCAATTAACAAGTAAGAAAAGTTATTATCAAAACCCCCTACTTCAATTTGAACAATTTTCATAAAAAACTACTTAAAAAAAACCTTATTAACTGTTGTAAAGAGGAATTATTTGTGATTTTAATGGCTAAAAAGCAAGTAAAGAAAAAAAGTGTAAAAAGTGTAAAAAATTCTAAGAAAAGTAAACTAGTTGCAAAAAAAAGCAAAAACTTTGTATAGAGCTACTGATAAAAAAATATTGGCAGGAGTTTTAGCAGGAATTGCAGAGTACTTTAATTATGATCCAACTCTTGTAAGATTGTTGTTTGTATTGTTAGTGATAGTAACAGGAATAATACCAGGAGTGTTAGTTTACATACTGGCTGCACTTGTAATGCCAAAGAAGGCTTATTAGTTTTTTTTTAGAGTAAAAATGAAACTTTTAAAGACTTCCCATAGTGAATATTTCTATTGAAGAAGCCAAGCTTCTTTAGTAGAAGGATGCCTTGTTCGTCCAGTGGTCTAGGATTCGCCCCTGTCACGGGCGAGACCCGGGTTCGAATCCCGGATAAGGCGCTTCTATCTCTATTTGTTGGACTAAAAAATCATTGTTTTTTGGTCCTGAAAAAAATTTCTTTTGCCTGATATGTTATTTTTTTGTTCAAAAAAGCAGAAAAACCAAATGAACTCTATTTTAATAAGAAGACAAAATTTTTTAAAAAAAGAAAAAAAGTTAATTGAAGCAAAGTTTTATGCTTCAATCATTTTCTTCATATCTACTTTTCTTACTACAATTTGTAAAGAACCAGCTGCTTTTCCGTTTAATAATTCTCCTGAGATTGGAGTGAATCCAGAGCTTGAAACTAAAGCATTCATCTTTAGTCTTACTTCTCCGCCCTTAATATCAATTTTTCCGCTTAAAGCATTAACTTCAAATTCTCTTTTATAATTAACTTTTTCTACAGTTCCTCTTTGTCCGTGAGAGATTATATCAAAGTGCTTTATTGCACCTTTTGCAGAAACAATCATCCCATAAGTAATTTCGTTTTCTTTAG
This sequence comes from archaeon, assembly GCA_036170245.1. Classification (GTDB taxonomy): domain Archaea; phylum Iainarchaeota; class Iainarchaeia; order Iainarchaeales; family JAAZKV01; genus JAAZKV01. The sequence continues at coordinate 8,898 of JAVHOV010000008.1, forward strand.
AAAACTTTTCAAGAGCCGGAAATATCTCTTCATTATCTTCAAGTATTACTGTATAATTAGTACCCATTTTCACCACTATGAACTAATCTATTAAAGAACTATTTAAATAACTTGACTTTTGGTCCGTAAAGAGCCTGTTTAATGGCTAATTTGTGCTAATTGAGTGATAAGTTTGGACTGATAGTTCTCCTTTTTTCCATTCATTTTTATCAAGGCCAGCTTTTTGACATAAATAGGAAAGAAAATCCTCTTTCTTTGAGATTTCTTCCCAAACTGAAGGGAGGAAAGTTGCTGATTGACATCCTTTTGATAAAATCAAACCATCCTTTTTTGTAATTTTTTTTAGTAAATCTTTTGAATCAAGGTAATCCAATTTTTTTGGATCAGTTAAAATCGAAACTTCTATTTCTAAATAATTGAATTCACTTTCTTCAAGCTGTAAAAAACGCGGGTCGTTGAATGCAGCAGAATAAGCATTTTTTATAATTCCTTTATAGAGCTCCTTATAAGGAACTAAGTTTCCAATACAGCCCCTTAAGTTATTATTAATTTTTAGGGTGACAAAACATGCTTTTTTCAGAAACAATTTTTCAGGAACAAATTTCAGTTCATCTTTGCTTAATTTTAGTAAGACTTCATTTTTCAAAGCATATTCAATTGATTTTTTTGCAAGTTCAACGCAAATTTTTTTCTCCTTTAAATTAAGTGAAAATTCTTTTTCTTCATCCATCCTTTTTCCTCTTATTTTTTAGAACTTTTCTTTTTCAATAAAAGCAATTGAAGTGTATCCTACAACACTGTTTTTGTCTCCTTTGGTATCTCCTGAATTTTTATAATCTAAAAGAATGGGCTTCCAGTTATTCTTCTTTGCAAGAATAATTAGTGCCCCTATCCCGATTTTCCCGCAAGCATCCGCTTCCAAATTAAATTTTTCAAAATCAAGATCAAGAATTAATTTGATTGTATTTGAGTCAGTTTTCTTTGCAATATCATAAGAAAGATAATGACTCAAGTCAGAACTTGCAACTAAAACAGAATCCTCATTTTTTTCAGTATTAATAATATCTGCAAGTTCCTCAGAAGATATGTCTCCATAAAGAATAGGGGTAATTGTTAATTTTGAACTTGAAATAACTGTCTCTAAAAATGGTAATTGTACTTCAAGAGAATGCTCTTTATCGTTTAGGATTATTGGCAAGTCTGCAGAATTAATTTTTGTTTTTCCTAAAGGGGTAATCCAAGTTCCGCTAAAACCAAAAGCACCTTCTAAATATGCGTAGTGGGAGGGGCCGAAAAGAATTATGTTTTCTTTTTTACTTTCTTTAAGCAGACTATACCCAATACCCGCAACAATTCCTGAATAAATATACCCTGCGTGCGGAACAATTAATGCTTTTAGTTTTCCGTTTATTTTTTTTGAATCAAATTTATTTTTTAAAAAAGAATTAATCATTTTTTTTAATTCAGTTTCATCTTTAGGGTAAAAAGATCCTGCATAATTTGCATCTCTTTCGTTTTCTTTTTCAATGGTATTCATTCAAAAGTCCCCTCCAATTTTCTGCCACAATTAGTGCATTTTCCTTTAGTTAAACCAATTATTTTAGCACTAAAACCAGTTCTTTCAATCAGAAGAGAGTGACACTTTGGGCAATAGGTGTTTGAGTCCTTGTTTGGCTTATTTAAGTTTCCGCCATAAACAAAATTCAATCCTTTTTCCTTTCCAATTTTAACTGCATCAAGAACTTCTTTCTCGCTTGTTGCACGTTCATTTTGCATTTCGTGCATTGGGAAAAAAGCACTCACGTGCCAGGGGATATTTTTGTCCAAATCATAAATCCATTCTGCGATTTGGTTAAGTTCTTTGACTGAATTATTTTTATCAGCAATAATTAAAGTGGTTAATTCAACCCAAATTCCTTTTTTATGCATCTCTTTAATACAATTGAGAACTCCTTCAAGTTCCCCTCCGCAAATATTTCTGTAAAATTTTTCGTCAAATGATTTTAGATCAATATTAATTGCATCAAGCTTAGTTGATTTTTTTGTAAGTTCTTTAATCTGTTCCGTACTTAAGTAGCCATTACTTACATAAACCGTTTTGAGTTTATTTTTTCCCTTAATTTTTTTTGCTTCTCTAATAGCTTCCAAATTATATTCAACATTTATGGAAGGCTCGTTATAAGTAAAAGAAATACTTTTTGCACCCTCATTAACTGCTGATGTTACAAATTCTTTTGGAGTCACTGAGTTCAAGTAATTTACACTCTCTTCAAGTGCTCTGCCTTTTGTAGTGCTAATATCACTGTTCTGGCAGAAACTGCATTTGAAATTGCATCCAAAAAAACCAATGCTTAAAGTTTCACTGTTTGGTAAAAAGTGGTAAAGAGGTTTTTTTTCGATTGGATCTAAATTAACTGAACAGGGTCTTGAATGCGTTAGAAGAATTATTTTTCCGTTAATGTTTTTCCTTGCTCCGCAAAGCCCAAAAGAATTAAGGGGAATAATACAATAATGTCGGCATGCCAAGCATTTTACTAAATCAGAATCTTTTTTTATTTTTTTATAAAATTGCATTCAATGTAATATACGGCGCTTTTCGTTTAAACTTATTGGTTTAGTGGAATATGCTACTTTTTTGCAGCATACTCTCACAATAAAAATTAGTTTTCCCAAGGAGCTCTTTCGTTACTGTCAGAAATTACTCTTGCTCTTGCGTGTTCAGATTCAGTCTTTCTGTACTTTGATCGCATGTTTCTAATAACACCATCAATGTCAGCAATATCTCCCTTTAGAGAGTCTTCTTCACCAGGGGTCAGTAAATTCAATTTCTTTCTTCGTTCAAGTATTTTCTCAAGGTTGACCTTTTCTCTTAGGGCCTTCTCGTACTCATACTTCAATTCATCTACTTCATTCATTCCTGACATAATCCATCCACCTGCCGATTGTGACTTGTTACTATCTAGTAGTCTAAACTCTTTAAAAATCCATTATTTTGAGGGAGGGGGTGTTTTTTTGGAAGAAAAAAGTGTTTTTTTTATGATAAATTATAAATATAGATATGAGTTTATTTTATTCATGTTTAAATCAAATTTTCTTGTTTTGATTAATAAAAAGCACTTTCTGGACCATTTTGGAAAAAAATCTTCTGCACAGGGAACTGTTGAATATTTAGTTATCATTTCAGTGGTTGTTGTTTTGGCTTTGATTGTCGTTGGTTTGCTGATTAATCAGACTGCTTCTGTTTCTGATGTTTCCGCCACTTCTGGTGAGATTGGGTCCAAGGTTGGTGTTAGCGGGATTAGTCTAGGTTCTTCTGTTGCTGGAATTGACGGAAATGGTTTAATGATAATTAAAAATAATACTGGAGAGAATTTGACTTTGACCAAAGTTATTATAGATGGGGTGAATCATAGTTTTTCTGAGCAAATTGTTGCAGGGGATGAAAAGGATCTTAAGTTACATAACATTGCAGCTTGTGATTCAAGTAACAAAAGTAAATCTTATTCAGTAAAAATTGAATATGTAAGCAGTTCTGGATTAATTAAAACCTCAGACTTTAAAACAATAACAATAGACTGCACAAACATTGTAACCTCTGCAAGAACTTCTGTTGAAGAGGATAGAACATTAATATGGCGTGACGGAAATGCATTAAGCTTTGACGGAGCTGACGACAGAGTTAGTGTAACTGGATTATCTTCTGCATTTACTACTGAAGCAACTTTTAATGCGTGGGTGCGGCTTAATAGATTCCCTAATGGGAGTAGCCAATCAGGGTTTGTTTCGTTGAGTGTAGGTAGTCCATATACTCACTACCCTTATATTGATCACGCAATTTATTCTAAAATATTTAGAGCCAATAGAGTGCCTTTTAGTGATAATGGATTTGATTTTACCCAATGGCATATGATTACAGTCACCACAAAACCTGGCGACAACGGGTATGTTGTTTACCAAAATGGTACTCTGATTTACTCGACAACAGGGGAATCAACTGTTTCATTACCTTCAACCATAAAATTTGGTGAAAATTCAGGATCAGATAATCTTTATGGAATGATGGATGAAGTGACTTTATTTAATCGTACATTAAGTGCTGATGAGGTTTTGCAATTATATAATTCTGCGCAAGGGCTTTATGCTGATGAATCTGTTGTGCCTTTTAATTCTGGTTTGGTTGCAACATATCATTTTGATGAAGGTAGTGGTTCTGTTGCCATTGATTCTGCAGGAGATCATAATGGTACAATACAATATGGCCCCACTTATGTGGCTGGAAAAGTAGGGTACTATGAATAGATTTTAGCAAGACTTTTTTGAAATCAACCATAAAGTTCTTTTTTATGGTTAGTTTGAAATTATCCAATCTCAGAAGCTTTTTAAATTATCAGCAGAAATATATTTAGGTAATAAAGATGAGAAGAACACACACTTGTGGGGAATTAACTACTTCTAATAACGGTGCAAAAGTTACTCTTGAAGGGTGGGCTGACACAGTAAGAAACCATGGTAATATTACTTTTATAGATCTTAGAGACAGATACGGTATTACACAAATTGTAGTGGATGCAACAAAATCTGATGATATCGCTGCTGTTACAAAATCAATAAGAAAAGAATTTGTTGTTCACATTGAAGGAACTGTTAGAGCAAGACCCGCTGGAACAGAAAAAAAAGATTTGCAAACAGGCGAAATAGAAATTGACACTGAAAAAATATTTGTAGTAAGTGTGGCACTTCCTCTGCCAATTGATTTGACTGGAAGAACAGAAACAAATGAAGATCTTGGATTGAAATACAGATACTTAGCATTAAGAGATCCTACTCTACAAAAAAATTTAGCAACAAGACACAAAATTACAAAAGCATTCAGAGAATTTTATGACAGTGAAGGGTTCTATGAAATAGAAACTCCCATAATGGCAAAAAGCACTCCTGAAGGTTCAAGAGATTATTTAGTTCCAAGCAGGGTTAACGCTGGAAAATTTTATGCACTTCCCCAAAGTCCACAATTATTTAAACAGTTATTGATGCTTTCTGGATTTGATAAGTATTACCAAGTTGCAAGATGCTTTAGAGATGAAGATTTAAGGGCAGATAGACAGCCTGAATTTACACAAATTGATTGGGAAATGAGTTTTGTAGAAAGAGATGATTTATTAGATGTTGGAGAGAGAGCAATTCAAAAAGTAATGAAAGATGTTCTTGATGTTGATATTAAAGTTCCATTAAAGAGAATCGCGCACTCAGAAGCATTTCGAAGATATGGTGTTGATAAACCTGATACAAGATTTGGGATGGAACTAATTGACTTAACTGATTTGCTTTCAAAAGGAGAATTTAACGCATTCAATTCTGCAGTTCAAAATGGCGGATTCATTAAAGCACTTAATATTGAAGGAAAAGCGGACTTCTCAAGAAAAGAAATCTCAGAACTAGAAGACTTTGTAAAAGTTTATGGTGCAAAAGGAATGGCTTACTTAAAAGTTGTTAACGGAAAGTTTGAAGGATCAATTGTGAAATTCTTTACACCAGTTGTTCTTGAAGAATTGATGAAGAGAACTAATGCAAAAGAAAACGATTTGATTGTAATAGTTGCGGACAAATTTAAAGCAGTAAATGGGGCTCTTGGAAACATGAGAAACTTACTTGCAAAAAAATTAAACTTAGTAAAACCTAATACTTGGGATTTTTTATGGGTTGTAGATTTCCCTATGTTTGAAATTGATGAAGAAACAGGGAAATTAACTTACGCGCATAATCCTTTCTCAATGGTGAAAGAAGAACACATGCACTTAATTGATTCTGATCCACTAAAAGCATTAAGTGGTTCATTTGATATGGTTCTAAATGGTAGCGAACTTGGAAGCGGATGCATTAGAATTACAAATCCAGATTTACAAAGAAAAGTATTCAAGATGATAGGAAATTCTGACGCTGATATAGATTTGAAATTCAGTTTCATACTTAATGCGTATAAATACGGGGCGCCAATCCATGGAGGATTTGCTTTCGGACTTGATAGACTAGCAATGATTATGGCAGGCGCAAGCAGTTTAAGAGAAGTTTTGGCATTTCCTAAAAACAAATCAGGAATTTCTTTAATGGATGATGCTCCAAGTATGGTAAGCGAAAAACAATTAAAAGAACTTCACATCGCTCTTGATATGCCTAAAGAATGAATTTAGCAGAGCCTAACTCTTTTGGATTTTTACTAATCAAAAACCAACTCTTAAATACACTTTGCTCCTGTTAGTTATAGTGAGTTTAAAGTGGATAGTAAATTCTGGGTTTTTTTATTAATTTCTTTGATAGTTTTGGCTGCGCCTGTATTTGCTTTAGATTCAAATAATAGTTATGGGTCATTTACATGCCCTGAATAT
>JAVHOV010000008.1:15380-21768 GCA_036170245.1 archaeon
TGCCCTGAATATGTAATGCCTCTTTGTGTGCAAGGAAAAGTTTTAATTGTAAATGTTGATGACTATGGATGCAAAAAGCCAATGTGTGTTGAAATGAGTAACACTTATGTTACAAGTGTAGCTGATTTTTATTTAGGGGCAAATTGGGTTTGCTCAAACGGGGAAGTATTCAAACAAAAATTAGACAAGTGCATGCCTTATGCATACTGGGAAGAAACTGCTAGAAAGACATGTGCACAATTTACTACTGATAAATGTGTTTCTGGGGAAGATGCAAATGCAACTGACTCAAATTTAATTGATACAAAATGTGTTGGGTCAAATCCTGCATATGTATCAAATTTTCAATCTGAAGAAGCTTGCAAAGCAAATTGTACTATTTCTGTTGATGATCAAGGGTGCAAAAATATACTTTGTGAAAATGGACAAAGTGAAAGATATTGTGCTGATAAATGCGAGCAGCAATCATTTGAGGAAATTTCTAACTTAAAGGAAAAATGTTATGTGGCTGAAGGCCAGTTAATTGTTAAAATAAATGCACAAGGCTGCACAAGATATTTTTGTAATAAGCCAATTGATTCAAATATGTCTGATTCAAATGTTCTTGAATCCTATTCTGCTTTGACTTGCACTTTGCTTGATGAATTGCCTCAAGAAAAATATACTAATTGTGAAGCAAACGGTGGAAAATTGTTAGTTAAAACCAACCAAGACAACTGCATAACAGTGCTTGAATGTGTTGGGGCAAAGATAAATACTAATCTGGATTCAAATAAAATAAATAAAACAATAATAAAGGATTCTGTTCAATTACTTGGAATTGCAATAAAACTTGAAGAATTAAAAGTAGAGCTAAATAAAACTTCAATAAAAGTACAGGCGATTTCTGACTATTATAAAGAAATAGGGGACTTAAATTCTTCTATTAAATTCCAGAATGCTGTTGATTTACTAAAAACAGCTTCTATTGAGATTGATGCTTTGAAAACAATGATTAAAGAAAGAGCTGATAATTTTACTGAAGTTGATGTACTTGAAGTAAAGAATTCAGTTCAGTCAATAAGAAAGGAAATACTAAACAAGGTATTAATGATATTACTTGATTAAATTGGAGTTGGTGAAAAATGAGAGCAGTTTATTTGATTTTAGTTGCAATGATTTTATTTTCAATATTTTTTGGCTGCACTCAAACTCCAATATATACAGCGGATAGTAATACTCCTAAATTAAATAGTCAAGAACAAGTTGACACTACTACAAGCGATGTTAGTACTGATATAAGTGGGATTAACACTACTCTTAATGAAATAGATTCTGCCCTATCAGAATAATTTTTTTTGGGCTTTTTTCCCTAAACCAATTTATTTTTAATCCTCTTAATTGAATAATCTACTATGCAAAACACTTATTTTCCTAAAGAATTCTTGGATAAGTACTCCAATTTACTTGGTAAAGAATGGGAAGAATTTTTTAAAACCATTAAAACAAAACAGCCAAAATCATTTTGGGTTAATACAAACAAATCCTCTGTAAGTAATGTTCTTGAATTATTAAAAAAGAAAAATATTTCTTTTGCTCCTCTTAAATTTCATGAGCAAGCATATAGTATTGATTATAGTACTCCTGGGCAACTTGATGAGTATAAAGAGGGATTAATTTCAATACAAGAAAAAGCCGCAATGATGCCGGTTGTAGTGCTTAATCCAACAAAAAATGATTATGTTCTTGACGCATGTTCTGCGCCAGGGATGAAGACAATTCAATTAAGCAATTTATCGGGAAAGATTTTGGCAACAGAACTAAACACCAAAAGATTTGAAATACTGCAAAAAACTATTTCTAGATTTGATTTGAAAAATGTTGAAGCTAAGAGAATAGATTTTAGAAATTTGAAAAGAAACAAAAGATTTGATAAAATTCTTCTTGATGTGGTTTGTTCAAGCGAGGGCTTGGTCAGAAAAAAAAGAGAGGCTCTAGTAGGATGGTCAGAGAATTTAGTAAAGAGGAAGGCTCATGATCAAAAGCACATGCTTGTAAGAGCATTTGATTATCTTAAAGATGAAGGGGAAATGGTTTATTCTACTTGTTCATTTGCTCCTGAAGAGAATGAAGAAGTAATAAATTATTTTTTAACAAGAAGAACAAATGCCACAATTGAGCCAATTAAACTTGAAGGGATAAAAATAAGAGAAAATAAGTTATGCAAAAACTGCGTAAGACTCTACCCTCAGGACAATGATACTCAGCAGTTCTTTATTGCAAAAATAAAAAAACACAAAAGCACAACTTTACAACCTGAAGAAAAAGATTAATTTAACTTTGCTAATTTTGGCTTTAGTAGTTCTCTTTAAAAAACTATTATATACATAAGTATAATATGGCAAATAATGATATTTTGAAATTTAATCCTACTCTTGAGAGTGTGCTTATGGTTGAGAATGTAATTAAAAAAAATAGCGGTGCTTTTACAAAATATCCTTTGTGGAAAAATCTTCCGAAAAAAATGATGTACCAAACTTTTTGTGTTATAATTGATTACCTTTTGGATTCAGGTAAAATTGTTATCGACAAAAGACGAAAAGTTGGGTGGATTTATAATCCTGCTTTAGTTCGTAAATATCTGTCAATGAAAGAACTGAGTTGGGATAATGAAACTAAGATCAAAAGTAAAGTTTGCAGACGAAAAATTAAAATTGGCATTCGAGCAACTCAAAAACCAGAAAGAAGAAGAGTGGCTTTATCAATTACTAATCCAAGCATTCAATGAACTTGAAATGGATGCTTTTATTGGAATTCAAATTCCAAAATATAAAATTCCAAAGATTTATTTTAATAAATATAATATTGATAATTGTTGGAAAATTAATTTACCTGATGGGTGGAGGTTGGTTTATTCTGTAGGAAGGGATGATATAATTGTGTTAAGTATTGTTCTTGAATGGTTTAATCATAAAGAATATGAAAAGAGGTTTAATTATAATTAGTAACTTGTTTAAGGAATTATTTCTGCACAATTGTATTTTAAAAATCTGAAATCCTTTTTCTTTATTTTTCCTTCTTTAATTAATTGTTCAACTTGAGGGCGTATTCTTTTCATTTCATTTAGCAGATGATTTATTGTTGTGCAAAGTTCATTCACTCCTTTTTTAGGCCAAATTGGGTAAATGTTTGAGTACAAGCACCTGCCCCCGCATAGTTCTAAATCTTTGCATTTAATGCAATCATTTTTGCAAGTTAATTTGAAAGGAAGATCTTTTGGGTTTGAAGTTTTTATGTCTCCCAAATATTTTTCCTTTATTCCCTGCATTATTGGGCACGCACTTATTTTTCCATTAGTAAGAATAGTAAAATTTCCTATTCCTGAACCGCATCTCAAATAGTACTGTTCCTTAAACAAAAGAGAATTCATGATTCCTAAAAATGGGTAAAGTTTTAGCACTCTCCCTTTTTTCATTTCATTAACCCAAAAGTCCGCCAATTTTGTAATATCTAAATTATATTTTTTGCTCCATTCTGAAAAATTTCTTTTCTCATAATCATGCCACATATTAGCATCCATTTGCCAATGAACTGAAGTAAAAGCAAAACCTTCTTTATTTTTTGGTTCAATTAGCTCCATTACATCTTCAAAAAAATTAGTAGGTTCTTCAACAGCCATTCTTGCAATAATTTCATGCTTAAATCCGTTTGATTTAATCAACTTTAAATTAGCAGTAACTTTTTCCCAAGTAGTTTCTCCGCGATTTCTGTTTGTAGTTTCCTTTCCTCCATCAATTGAAACTAAAATTGTGTGAAACTTATTCACATATTCTTCAGGTAATTTATCAAGAAGCGTTCCGTTAGTTTGGATTAAGAAGTTCTTTACAGTTTTGTATTTACTTTGCGCATCTATTGTTTCTTTTATAAAATCAATGTTAAGTAGCGGCTCTCCTCCATAAAAAATAATAGAAATTGGTTCATCCTTGTCTTTCTTCAAAAAGTTATTAAGCTCACTTTGTGTGTACTCTGGTTTATTTGGAAGGGATTCAAATTCAATATCACTATCAGGTTCAGAGAAGGATTTTCCGCAGCAGTATTCGCAGCACAAGTTACAGTCAGGGCATGTAATAATATGATATATCATAAAAATTATTTGAAAACAAAGAATTAAAATTCTCTTGAAAAGTCAATTCCTTTATAATATTTGTTTATTCCCTGATTTTTATCCATTTTCTCTTTTTTTGCAAGATTTCTATAAGAAAGAACTTTTCTCTTTTTGAGTATTATTGGAAGTTTTGAATTTACTCCATTTCCTCCAATGCACCCTCCATTACAAAATAAAACATCAAAAAAAGTTTTATTCAAATGTTTATCAAAAACCCTTGAAATTTTTTTGAACCCGTCGCATGAAACCATTTCACTTTCAGTTAAAATTCCTTTCTTGTTTAAAGTTGCTCCAAGTCCTCCTGAAAGAGGATAAATTTTGGTGTAATCATTATAGAAAGAATCAAATTTGTGACTGTTTCCAAATTTTTTTGGCTTTTCTTTTGCAATAATTTGCTTTAGTTCAATGAATGTTACAACCGCATCAATCAAGCCCTTTTTATTGTACAAGGCATTCTTTGCTTCAATTTTTTTTGCTACGCAAGGGGAAGCAAACACAATTTTGCTTTTTGGATATTTTTTTCTTAAGACTTTACTCATTGCAACCATTGGAGAGTCGAATGGAAGAAGGAATCTTTTCAAATAAGGGTATTTGTTTTTTATCAGTTCTACTGAAGCAGGGCAAACGCTAGCAATAAATTTTTCCTGTTTTATTTTATTTTCTTTAATGTATTTGTGATAGCACTGATTAACAATTTTTGCTCCAAAAGTTAGTTCAGTAACTTGATCAAATCCCAATCCTTTCATCTGCTGGACAAAAGAATCATACTTAAAATCAACTATGAAAGAAGGAGCAGCCATTAGAATTACTTTTTGTTTATTTTTTCCTTTTAATTTTTCTTTCAAAAGTGCAAGAATTTTTTCTTGGTCGCTATTATATGCAAACCCAAAAAAATCTGGTAAGCCGAAATCCATACTAAAGAGCAGGTAAAAGAAGTATTTATTTGTAAGTATGGTTTAGTTTTTTCTTTCAACAAGTTTGAATACTTTGTCGTTAGGCCTTACTCTGTCTTTAACCTTAACTCCAATTGCTGAATCCTTGCTAGCTGATTCAACTTTTTTATTGTGAATTTCCATCGAATCAATTGATTGTTCAATGAAAGTTGTAGCTCCTTCAATAATTATTTTGTCCCCTACTTTAACTGTATCAAACAATTTAATTTCAGCAACACCGACCTTGGCATAATATTTTGTTATTACTCCAATATTAACTCTTTTTTGTGTTTGGAAAGATCCTTGTCCTTTTGCTAAATCTTTTCCATTAGGTTTGTCAAAAAAGAATCCACTTGAAAAACCTCTGTTATACACTTTTGCTAGTTCAGTGTTCCAATTATTTATTTTTTCTTGTGTAAAAGTTTTATTTGCCACTGAATCAATTGCCTCTCTGTAAGCTCTAGTTGTTGCCGCAACGTAATCTGCTGGCTTAGTTCTTCCTTCTATTTTAATAGAATCTATTCCTGAGAGCATTATTTTGTCAATGAACTCAATGCTCTTTAGGTCTTTTGCTGAAAGAACAGTATCTCCATCCAAATAAACTTCCTTCTTTTCAAAATTCGGTGCGGCTCCGTCCAAAAAGAAAGCTCTTCTGCAAGGCTGTAAACATTCTCCTCTGTTTGCACTTCTTCCAAATGCTTCATGACTCAAAAAGCATCTTCCGCTAACGCTAATACACATTGCTCCATGAACAAAGCATTCAGTGGAAATTTTTAATTTGTGCGCTTTTTTTGTAACTTCTTTTATTTGTTTTAAATTCATTTCTCGCGCAAAAATTACTCTTTTTACTCCTAGAGTTTTATACTCTTTTAGTGCTAAGGAATTTGATACACTCGCCTGAGTGCTTAGGAAAATATTTAATTTGTGTTTCTTTGCTATTGCAAGCACTCCTAGATCTGAAAGGATTATTGCGTCCACGTTAGCTTTTTTTGCAGACTGTAAAATATTCTCAACATGTTTTAACTCATTTTCAAAAATAATTGTATTAAGTGCTAAGTAACCCTTCATTTTATTTTTATGCAAATATTGCATTAATTTTTTCAGTTCGCTAGTTTCAAAGTTGGTACCAAGGTCCCTCATGTTGTAACCTTTCACTCCAAAATAAACCGCATCCGCTCCATTATCCTTTGCAGCAATAACACTAGCAAAATCTCCTGCCCCTACTAAAAGTTCTGGTTTATTCATATTAATTACTTTAAACGGTTTTGTAGAAATCCTTTATAAAGGAATAAATAGGAGGTTGCCCTCCTAT
>JAVHOV010000009.1:0-20439 GCA_036170245.1 archaeon
CTCATTATTATCAGAAACGTATTGACGGTAAAGAGGTCAAAAACTATACAAAAACAGTGTTTCTAAGCGATGTACGAACTAAATTAATTTTAGATGTTGAAACACAATCTGACCACACGCACGAGACGACGCATTTCAAACCTATGGTCAAACAACTAGCAAGTTGTTTGAAAACAATTCTTGCAGACAAAGGTTACGATTCAATGTCAAACAGAAAATTTTGTTGGAAAAATAATATTGATGTACATATTCCATTCAGACAATATTCTAAAACTCGAAATGAAATAAATCATGAATCAAAAAAACAAAGACCTTTGCTATAAAATATTAGGTGCTGAAGAAAAAAATGAATGTTTAGACTCGGTAACTAACATACAAATGGGACAATGCTCTATTAGTGACAAACAATATGGAAATCCAACTCCGTGTGCATTAGATTAAATCCAAAACAAAAAAAACTAAAGGTATGCGTATGACTAAACAACATTTGCCTAAAGATCCCTCTCATTTAGACACAGGATTAATAGAAATGGCTATTAAGAGTGGTAAGCTTTCAAAGAAAGTTGAAGATTTATACAGATTTGAATTGCATAATCGACAAATATACAATGGAATAATTGCTTCTGAGAAAAATGTTTCTTTTAACAGAATTACTGCTGGGGCCACAGCACTCATGGCAGTTTTTGCTATTATAACTTTTTTATATACTATATCATTTAATTCAGGACAACTTGCCACAAGCCAAATAACATGTTCAGACGAATTATTTATTGGAAAAATAACAAGTTACAATCCAACTTGGATGGTCGTGCCTGAACACGAGAAACAAATTAACGGAGAAATAAACATTAGCAATGTTGGCAAAGACATAATTCACACAGAAACTATCCTTGAATCAGACTTTGACTCAAACACCTATCTTTTCTCGCCATTTAAAGGAATGTGCAGTTTAACTATTCCTGACATCGATTTTACTAAAGGGCATGTCTTAAGTCCAAATGAAACAGGAACTATTTGTTTTCAAGTCGTACCAGATAAAATAAAATTGATTGATGCAAACAAAGAAACAATTTACATAAAATTAATTACTAAGGATAATGGGAGTTGGATAAAAATATTAAACACAAGAACTTGCATTTACGAAAGAAATATTATTGAAACAGACGAAGGCAATTATATGAAATATAAATTAATAGAAAAAAATTAGTCTAATAATCAAAAAAATATTAAAATACTCTTTAATTCCCTGCAAAACCTCGCGCCAAAACCAAGCCCACATAGTCAAACGGAGTTTGTTTCTTGCTTGTTAGCAAATTTATTTGGTAACAATTGCTTAGAATGTAGTGCCTAACTTTTGAGCGAAAGAATTTTATATTAGTTAGTTCTTAGTATTATTTGATAGGTTAAATGTCTGTCGCGGAATTTAAACCAAAATTAGTTTTTTTGACTGCATATAACTTTTTATTCAGAGCTCGGCCTCTGCGTCAAAAACTTTTAGATAAAATAAAACGCAGTGATGATTATCAAGTAAACTGCAATCAATTGTATTCCTTCGAGCCAATTACATTTACCATCAGCTGACAGATAATTAACTATCATTACTGCAAGGAACATTGAGATTATTTCAAACACGCTGAAAATTAGTGTGAATCCGTAACCCATGAATAAACTTATTACTACAAGAATTGGCACAACAAAAAGGGCAATTTGAATTGCACTACTTAACCCAATTTCTATTGAAATATCAATTTTATTTTGTACTGCAAAGTAAATTGAATTTGCTTTTTCTGCAATATTTGTAACTATTGCAATTAAAACAATTCCAATAAATGTTTCAGTAATTCCAATAATATGCGCAGCACTTTCAACTCCACTCACCAAAAATTCAGATTCAACTGCAACTATGCATGTAGTGAGCAAAAGCAAAATTATTGCATTTCTTTTAGTCATAGTAGGTTTTTCTTTTGCAGCCCTGATTTCATCACTTGCATCAAAAAGATCTTTGTGTGTATGAAATGAGAATATTAGACCTGCAATGTAAGTAATTGCAAGCACAAGCGCAACAAGAATACTTATTTGTTGAATTTGGACTTGGGCAATATTTGAGGTAAGGGAAAGTGCAGTGGGAATAGTAAGTCCTGTAATAGCAATAATAAGCATTGTTGAAGAAACCCCAACAGAATCTTTATTGAATTTTTGTTCTTTATGGGTTATTCCTCCAAAGAAAAGGCCTAAACCAATAAGAAGCAGAATATTTGCAATTATACTCCCCACAATTGATGCTTGTACAAGTACAATAAGCCCATTACTTAATGCAAGAATTGCAATTATAAGCTCAATTGCATTCCCAAAAGTCGCATTAATTAGTCCGCTATAGGCCGGGTTAGTTTGAAGTGCAATGTTTTTAGTTGTGTGCCCAATAATTCTTGCTAGCGGAATAAGCGCAATTAACGCAGTAATGAAAGTGATAAAAGTATTTCCTGTTATAAGTTCAGCAGCAATACTGATTGGCACAAATGCTAATAGTACCAAAAAAATCTGGTTAATTTCATGAGCCATTGTAGCATCATTGAACCTAAAATACGCTTTTAAATCTTGTACCCTGCCTTTTTGCGGAAAAAAACTAGGCTAATTCCAAAATTTGGTTTAGTAGATTAGTTTATTTTTTAATTTGGGGTTAAAGCATGATTTTTAAATATTATATTTCTCGTTATGTTAAATTTTGACTGGTGGTGTTGAAAAATGAGAAATTTAGAAAAGGTAGATGAATTGGGTAACGAAAATTATTTGAAGCTAATTGGATTCGGACTTATTTTATGGCTTGTTCCATTTTTAGTATCAATCCTGTTTTTTACTCCTCAAGGAGTATTAGTTACAAGCGAAGCGTTCTTTCACTCAGTAATGACTGTAACAGGATTTGTAGTTGTTGCAGTATTGCTATTGAATTACATGAGTGCTTTCACAGTTAATTATTTGAAAGAATCAATGAAAGTTGGAACAGTTTGGTTTGCAATAAGCATAGTACTAGATTTGATTGTTTTAGTTCCAATGGCAAAAATGGATTTAGCAATTTACTTTGCTAACATTGGATTAGGATACTTAGCAATACCAATAATATGTATTTTTGCAGGTTATTTGCTTGAACAAAAAACAGAACACAACAAGAAAATATTTTCACAAGTTTTCTCAACAAGGAAAGATTGAATATAATCAAATTAAAGTTTGATTTGAAAAATTGAGTTAGAATAATTTGGTCAAAGGATTTTGTTTCCTTTGAACCATTTTCTTTTTTTATTTTAAATTTTATACTTTTGGAGATGAACTGAAAGGATCTTCACTTGTAGTACTTTCAATTTCTTCTTCGCTGTTCTCTTCCTCTTCTTCCATTAGTTTCTCTTCTCTCTCACTAGGGCTCTTTGCTTTAACAGTTTCAAGACAGTATTTTAATTCAGATAAGCACTGTTCGCAAATATCTCTATTCCCAATAGTTCTGCCTTTGACTCCTCCATCCCCGTTGGTTTCTCCAACAAAAGCTCCGCAAAAAAAGCAATCAGTCATTCTTACACCTCATAACGATTAGGGATTGGCTATTTAAAAAGATTGGGGTTTTTTAAAAAATTATTTCAAAGTACTTTAAGGATTCTAGTTAAAACCTTTTCTGTTATTATTATTTCAAATTAATATGGTGAAAAGTTGGCTAAATTTGATGCAGATAAATTGTTAAGTAAAGTAACTGAAGGTGAAGTTCTCAAGGCAAAAGAAGATTTAATTGATTTGTTTAATATGGAAGTAAAATCAAGAGATGTATACTTTCAAGAATTAAGAAGATTTGAAGGTTCAGAGTTTGAAACAATAAAATGGCTGACGGATCAAACAGAGGACTTCTGCACCTAAATTTGATAATGATACAGAAAAAATAATCAAATTTGATTTGGATTTTGAAGCTGTCGCAGTTAAAACTTATTTATCAGCTTCAAAAAAGACTAGCGGACCTTTAAGCGAACTTTTAATGGGACTGATGGATGAAGAAGTGATTCACGTTCAAAGACTATTAAAGTATGTTTCAAATAAACAGTAATTAAAATTGGATTCCTAAATAATTGTTATTTCTAGGAAGATTGACTTTTATTTAGTAAAACGAGGATTAGTTTTATTTTCTGTTTTTCTTCGGCCACTTTTTATTATCCTTCTTTTCATTAGGCATATCAAGGCTAATCATTTTATTCCAATCCACCAAGAAGAATGCAAGCACAGCAAGTACTCCAATTACTTCAATCATTATTGTCCAAAGGGAAGCATTTCCTTGCATTGTAGTTTCAAGTGAAGAAAATACTTTTTGAGTTGTAAAAATCAAAAACAAGTAACTAATTGTTCGCCCTATTAAAAATGCTGCCAAAACTTCTCTCAACCTTGTTTTTGTTGCACCAAATGCAATGAATAAAGCATTGCTTGGAAGAGGGCTTAAGGAATAAATTAAAGTAAAAATAAATTTTTGACTAGCTTTTCCTTCTAATTTTTTCTCAATTGCTTTAAATTCGTTTTTCTTATTTCTATCTGCAAATTTTTCAGTTACAAATCCACTTATTTTCGCAAGCGCAAATCTACCTGTTGTTGAAGCAGTTACTCCTATTGCAACTAAAAGAAAAATATTTTGGGGAGAACTGATATAAAAGAATGATAAAATAGCCCATGTTGGTGGAGCCAGAGCAGGAACAATGTTTAGAAAAAAGACAATTACCCATTGGGCAAAAATCATTGAAATAAAGTCTAATTCATCAAATCCAAACATTTAATTTTCACTGATTAATTATCAACCTTGAGATTTAAATACGTGCCGATTAGATGATTCATTATTACTTAAAAATGCTTTGAAGAAGTAAATTTGTTAGTTATGTTAGGGTGAATTGTTTTTGGATAAATTGGAAATTGGTTCAGGTAATAAACCAAAAGAAGGGTATTTGCATTTTGATGTTAGGCCAAATGTCAAGGCTGATGTTATTGGAGATGCAAGAAAACTTCCTTTTAAAGATGAAGAATTCAATGAAGTTTATTCAAGATTTTTTTTGGAACACTTGCCAAGAAAGGAAGCTTTGGTTGCATTAAAGGAAATGTTTAGGGTTTTAAAGAAAGAAGGAACTCTTGAAATAATTGTTCCAAATATTGCCTACTTTTGCAAATTATTTATAACCGAAACAGGGCAAAAGAAAGAATGGGCATTAAATAAGATGTATGGGTTTGAAAACTATCTAGAAGATCATCATTTCTTCGGTTATGATGAAGAAACATTGTCAAAAGCACTTACTTTAATTGGTTTTAATAGCATTGAAAAAATAGCTGAAGAAGAGCAGTACTTGCACTTGAAAGCCAAAAAAAGTTAAAGTTAAACTAATCGATTTTTGCCAATTTGTCTTATTTTTAAGTCTTTTGGATTTAAATTTTATTATGAATACTAAGATAATTTTAGTTACCTTACTAATTGCAACATTAGTTTTGTTTGGGTGCACACAAACTCCAAGTGGAAATGCATTAATGTCCTTAGATAAAGACAAAAATATTGATTTAATTGATGCTAATTTGAGCGATTCAAACACAAATGTTTTCAATAACTTAGATGATTTTAGAAAAGTAAAAGCAGGGGATAATATTTCTGTGGATTATACAGGAAGACTTACTGACGGAACTATTTTTGATTCTAGTATTGGGAAAAAGCCTCAGGATTTTACTGTTGGTGCTGGTCAAATGATTAAAGGATTTGATGAAGGTGTAGTTGGAATGAAATTAAATGAAAAGAAAACTATTACTCTTGCTCCTGAACAAGCATACGGGAAATATGATTCAAACTTAATAAGGTTTTATGATATAAATGCGCCTGAGTTAAGCATTCTTGGTAACTTGAAAGTTGGAATGGAACTTGCAGTTGGTGGTATACCAATAATTGGAATAATTGAAGTGAATGATAATAACGTTGCAATTGATTTTAATCATAAATTAGCTGGAAAGACTTTGGTATTTGAGATAACTCTAGTTTCATTTAATAATTAAAGGTGATTTGATTGGCTGAGAAAGTAGTTGTAAAGGGAAGTTGTGTTTCTGTAGATTATACAGGAAAACTTTTGGACGGAAAAGTATTTGATACTAGTATTGGCAGAGAGCCTTTAGATTTTACTGTTGGTGCAGGCCAAATGATTAAAGGATTTGATGAAGGGGTTTTAGGAATGAAGTTAGGAGAAAAGAAGACAATCACTCTTGCTCCTGAACAAGCATACGGCGCATCTAACCCAATGAGAATAATTACTGTTGATAAGAAATCATTTCCTCAGTTTGACCAATTGAAAGTTGGTTTAATGGTTGGTTCACAAGCAGGATTAACCGGTAGAATAGTTTCAAAGGGTGAAAATGAAGCAGTAATTGACTTTAATCATGAGTTAGCTGGAAAGACATTGGTATTTGAAATAACATTAGTTTCAATCAACTAATTGGGTGTGTTTTTTTTGAATAAAGCTCTAATTGTTTATTATTCAGAGCATCATCTTACTGACAAATCTAAAGAAAAAAATAAAATTTCTAATGAAGAAAAAGTGGTTAATGAGCTAAAAAGATTGTTTGAAGAAAAAAAGATTTCTCCAACAACTTTATTGCTTGAACCCTTAGAAAGACTTCACTTAAAGGATCAGTTCAAAAAAGAAAAAGAAATTAAAATTAAAAATAAAATACCTAATTTGGATAATTATTCAGTTATAGTAATAGGCACTCCAATAGTTGGGGCAATGACCTCTTCCCCGGTAATTAATTCCTTCATTAGGCAAATAAAGATTTCAAAAGCTGCCAAAAAACCTATTTTTGTAGTTTTCTCAACAGGGATAATTCCTGGGTTTGAGATTAAAAAAATAAATAGTTTGCTTTCAATGAAAGGGATAAAGCCAATAGCAAGCGAATCATTTAGTAGCATGTTTGAATTTGATTCAAAAAAAATGCTTGAGGTAAAAACTTTTTTTGATAAATTTTTTGAACAAATTTAAGTCCAAAAACACTAAAATAGGATTTAATTATTTAGTGCCAATTTGCTTGAATACATCCTCTTCAACTTCATCCAAATATTCATCCTTAGCTCTTTCCTTAGTTACTTTCTTTTGCTTAGCTATTTCCCTTGCTCCTTCTTTTAATTGATCTTTTAGATTCTCAATTTCTTCGCTATCCTGAATACTTTTAATTTGTGAATCAATAGTAATAATCTCTTGTTTTATCTGGGAAGAAATTTTCTTGAATCCTTCTTCATCAATTTTTCTGTGGTAAAAACTGTTCTCTGCTTTTTTTAATTCAGTTACTTTAATTTGCTTTTGATCAAGTAACCCCTTTAGTACGTTTCTTTTATCGCTTGAAATAGAACTGTTCTTCTTTACTTCGTTTTTAGGAGCACCTTTATTTTTTTCAATATCTATTTTTGCTTCAACTTCAATTAATTTTGAATTATTTTCATGAGATATTTTATCAAAAGTATCCTTGTCAATCTTGTGCTGCAAAAAATCTGTTTCAGCTTGTTTGATTGCATTTAATGATTGCTGTCTTTCAATTAAAAAAGGGCTACTCTTTTTTTGCCCACTTATGACTATAGCTATTCCAATTAAAATAAGTACCAAAACAAAAGGAATTGCATAGATTACTACTCCATAATCTTCCACAAAAGTTTTAGGAATAAAAAAAGTTGATACTATTGCTAACAATGCAAAAATAATTAAAATTGAAGAAAGTACTTTCTTATTCATCTTCTAGATAAGATCTTTTTGATTAAAAAACATTGCTTTTACTACTAAAACTAGTTTTTAAAAAATAAATAATAAAAAAAGAAAAAAAGAAGCGGGCCTAGGGGGAATCGAACCCCCGACCTACTGCTTAGAAGGCAGTCGCCCTATCCACTGGGCTATAGGCCCTTAACCTATTTGATTGATAGATTAATTATTTTTAGGGCTGTTTTTAAAAGTTTGGATTGACTTTTTTTTCTGGTTATTGACCTTTTTAGGGGGTTTGTCAGAAAGTTAGATTAATAATTACATTTGGTTGTCATTATTTATTATAAAAAACAGGCCTATAGATTTAATTGAATTGAGAATGCGAGGAGATTATTTAACTGAACAAATAATCTTGGGATTAAAAAACAGATCAAAGTTCCCAATAAATTTACAAACATTTTGCGAAATATTTCGCGATAATAAAACATGGTTCATGTATAGATTGAAAAAAGAACAGGACCTTGATTCAGAATTTGGAAGATATTTGTATAACCAGCAAAGTCCTTTTATGTTTAAACGAGAAGAACTTTCAAAGCCTTTAGTAAAAGATGTTCCCCTTAAAGAGGGTTTTATAGGACCTGAACTAAATCATTCAAAACAAATTGTAGATTTATATAAAAAAATGCTTTATGAGATCTGTGCAAGTGAGGATAACACTTCTACTTATGGAGAAACAACAAAACTTGATGTTGATCTTATTTTAATTTTAAATGAAAGGTTAATTAGTTTTGGTCAGCAGGTTGCTTGGACTAAGTTCAGCACAATTAGTGATTTGTCAAAAGAAATTGATCCTGAAAAAATAAGAAGTATAATTGTTTCAAGTGAAAGAGAATCTGATGTAATAAAACATTCAACTATGCTTGCTCAAAAGTATGGGCTGACAAATATTGAAAGCATACGTGATTTTACTAAAATTTTGATTGATTTTACTACCCAAATTGAAATAGAAACTATATTGATGTTGGGTCAAAATCAATTGAAATAATTCTTGAAATATAATCCAAACGGATATAATAATTAATATCCTTTATTTATTTTATGAACAATACTAAAGTAGCTATAATTGGATCAGGCCCGAGCGGGCTAGCCGTTGCAAATAAATTAGTGCAAAATTGTTTTGATGTTACTGTCTTTGATGAGTTAGGCGAATTTGGCGGGATGCTTGCTTATGGAATACCCCAATTTAGAATTCCATTAAATGTAGTTCAAAAAAGAATTGAGGATTCAAAAAAATTGGGAGTATTATTTGAAAAGAAAAAGATTGATTCAATTGTAAATTTATTTAATCAAAAAAAATTTGATTTAGTTGTAATTGCAATAGGTGCGGGAAGTGGGACTAAAGCAGGATTTGTTAATGAAGAATCTTCTTTTGTAATTGACGCTTTGGATTTTCTCTTAAATGATAAATTGAAAAATGAGAAAATGGTCAGTTTTAATCAGAGTGTAGGTGTGATTGGCGGAGGAAACTCTGCAATTGATGCGGCAAGAGTGGCAAAAAAACAAGGTGCTAATGTAAAAATAATTTATAGGCGGACTGAAAATGAAATGCCTGCTTTAAAGCGAGAAATTATTGAAGCAAAAAAAGAGTTGGTTGAATTTAATTTTCTTCTTGCTCCAAAAAAACTAATTATAAATGATAAAAAATTAATTGAAACTAATAAATGCAAATTGATTTGTTCAGTAATGAAGTTAGGTGAAACTGATGCTACAGGAAGAAGAAAGCCGATTGAGTCAGGTGAAGTAAAGGAGTTTGTTTTTGACAAAGTAATTGTAGCAGTTGGACAGCAAAATAATTTTGAATGGATTGAAAAAGAAGGAATCAAAACAAATAAGAAAATTATTTTGGTTAATGAA
Organism: archaeon; assembly: GCA_036170245.1. Classification (GTDB taxonomy): domain Archaea; phylum Iainarchaeota; class Iainarchaeia; order Iainarchaeales; family JAAZKV01; genus JAAZKV01. The sequence continues at coordinate 9,642 of JAVHOV010000009.1, forward strand.
AATTATTTGACTTCATTAGATAATGTTTATGCTGTGGGTGATGCAATAACAGGGGCAAAAACAATTGGGGAAGCAGTTCTTTTAGGAACAAAATGCGCTGAGAATATAATTTCAAAATATAGCCAAAATAAGTAGCTTATATAGACAAATTAGTATCTTATTTAATTTAATTAGTAAAATAAGTATTAAATTTTACGAAATACGAATTGTTCAATTAAAAGTAATATATTTACGAATATAGTACCATATTGTTCGGTTTTTTAATGTTTTTGGTTTCTAATTTTCTTCATGAGCACTAATGTAGTTCTTAAAATTGGCGGAGGAATCCTTAGAAACAAGGAATCTTTCGTGCGAGTAGTAGATATTGTAAAAAATAAGCAAGTAAACAATGAACGACAATTAATTGTAATTTCAGCTCTTTATGGTGTAACTGACTTTTTAATTAATTCATTAAATAAATGTGTTTTGAACCAAAATATTGTGGAACAGAAAATAGTTGAATTAAAGAAAATGCATTTTGATTATTTAGAATATATTTCAAATCCTTTAGTTAAGCAGAAAGCTGCTTTTGAACTCAATGATAAAATTTCAATTCTTGAAAAGTTTTTATACGGAGTAAGTTACCTAAAAGAAGTTAGCCCAAGAAGCAAAGATTTAGTTCAAAGTTTTGGAGAAAGATTAAGCCCTGTTGTTCTTGAAGCATTTTTAAGCGATGCGCAAATTAATGCAAAATTCATTGATGCTGAAGAAGCAGGGATTTTGTGCAAAGGAAACTTTGAGAATGCTTATGTTGACCTTGAAAAAACTCAAGTGAACCTACACACAAAAGTTGATGAACTTCTTTTGTCAACAGTTGTTCTTTTGCCTGGATATTACGGAATTGATGACAGCGGAGATGTTAAGACATTTGGAAGAGGAGGAACTGATTACAGTTCTGGATTCATTGCAAATATATTTGATGCAAAACTTGAAATTTGGAAAGATGTATCCGGATTCATGACTGCTGACCCTAAAATTGTAAAAAACGCAAAGCAAATTAATTCGCTTAGTTACGAAGAAGCTGAAGAATTAGGGTATTTAGGGGCAAAGATACTTCACCCAAAAACTATTGATCCATTAAGACAGAAAGGATTATGCGCCGAAGTAAAAAATGTATTTGCTCCCGAAGTAAAAGGAACAATAATCTGCGGTGAAAAAACAACAAATGATTCAGTAGTAAAATCAGTTACTGCTGTTAAGGATGTTGGAATTGTTTCAGTTGAAAGCTCAAGCATGGTAAATGTCCCAGGATTTGCTTCACTAATTTTTTCAAAATTAGCTGAAAAAGGAATTTCTATTGGAATGATTGTAACAAGCGAAGCTTCAATTGCATTTAGTGTTGACGCAAAAAATGTTGATGCTGCAGAAGACTGTGCAAAAAGCGTTTCAGATCAATATCCTTGCAAAGTAAGAACTCAAAAAGAAATATCTCTGCTTGCAATAGTTGGGGAAGGAATGAAAGCATCTCCAGGAGTATCAGGTAAATTATTTAGTTCACTTGGTGCAGCAGGAATAAATGTTGAAATGGTTTCCCAAGGTGCATCAGAAGCAAATGTTACAATTGCAGTAAGCAAAAATGATATTGATAAAGCAATTAATGTAACGCACAACGCTTTTGTAAATTAAATATAATTTAACTTTAATTATTTTAGATATTTTATTTGGAGGAATTAATTGTGAATGGAAAAGCAGAAAAACTAAGAGTAGGAATTCTTGGAGCAACCGGAATGGTTGGCCAGCAATACATCAAATTACTTGAAGGACACCCTTGGTTTAATGTAACGTTCGTTGCAGCATCTCCTAACTCAGCTGGAAAAAAATATGTAGATGCAGTTAAAGGAAGATGGAGCATGACTCGACCAATTCCAAAAAACGTTTCTGAATTGATAGTGGAAGATGCAAATATTGTGTCAAAAGCTATAGGAAAATGCGATTTTGTTTTCTCTGCGCTTGAACTTGATAAAGAAGCAACAAAGAAATTGGAAGAAGAATATGCTAAGAATAATATTCCTGTTGTGTCTAATTGCTCTGCAAACAGATTTTCTACTGACGTGCCAATGATTCTTCCTGAAATAAATCATTCACACTTAAGTATGATTCCAATTCAAAAAAAGAATCATGGATTTGATAAAGGGTTTATTATAGTAAAACCAAACTGCTCGGTTCAAAGTTACTTAACTCCACTTTATGCTCTTGAAGCAAAAGGATATAAAATTTCTAGAGTAATTTTATCAACAATGCAGGCAGTCAGCGGAGCTGGTTACCCTGGAGTTCCATCGCTTGATATAGTTGATAATGTAATTCCATTTATTTCAGGAGAAGAAGAAAAGTCTGAAAAAGAACCATTGAAAATATTTGGTTCAATTAAGGATAATAAATTTGTCAACGCTGAAGGAATAAAATTTTCAGCACACTGCAACAGAGTTGCTGTAATTGACGGGCACACAGCATGCGTTAGCTTTGAATTTGCTGACAGAAATAACAAACCAACAAAGGAAGAAATACTAAAAATCTGGAAAGAATTTTCTTCTCTTCCACAGGAATTGAATTTACCTTCAGCTCCCTTGCAGCCAATAATTTACACTGAAGAAGAGAATAGGCCTCAGCCAAGAAAGGACAGAGATTTGGATAAATCAATGGCGGTTGTTGTAGGAAGACTAAGAGAATGCAATGTATTTGATTATAGATTTGTAGGACTAAGTCATAATACTGTAAGAGGGGCAGCAGGAGGAGGAATTCTTAATGCTGAACTACTCAAAGCAAAAGGATTTCTTTAAAATAATTTTTTAGAAAAAGTGGCTAATAAGTTTAGCCATTTTTACTTCTTTTCATATTCTTTTTTCATGTATTCAAAAGTTTGTTTTAATCCGTTTTCCATTGTTGTTTTCGGGTGCCAACCTAATTCTTTTTGGACCAGTTTTGTGTCAAGAACAATATCTCTTACTTCCCCCTTAACTGCTTCAATGTGCTTTGCTTCTCCTTTGTAGTGTGAGATTTTCTTTAATTCATTAAAGATTTGATTCACACTGTACTGTGTTCCATTTGCCAAATTGAATAATTTTGATTTTGGATTTTTTTCCATTGAGTTAACTATGAATTCTGCTAAGTCTAAAACAAATAGAAAATCTCTTGTCTGTTCTCCGTCACCAAAAATAATCGGCTGTTCCCCTTTGAGTATTTGATCAGCAAATATTGAAGTAACTCTTTTGCATTTAGGGTCATCCCTTATTCCATAAACATTTCCAAAACAAAAAATCAAATAATCTAAATTGTGAAGATCTTTGTATAATTTTACATAATGCTCTGCAGTATGCTTTGATATTCCGTAGGGTGAAGTTGGTTCAAGTGAATGATTTTCATCAACTGGCAAGTATTTTGGATTACCATATCTTGCTCCGCCGGTAGAAGTATAAATTATTTTTTTTACATTGCTGTTTTTACACGCCTCAAGAACATTAATTGTTCCAATAATGTTAGTAGTAGCATCAAAAATTGGTTCTTCTAAAGATTTTCTGAGCATTACTTGTGCGGCAGTGTGAATTACAATTTGTGGTTTTTCTTTGTTGAAAATTTCAGTAAGTTCATTTCCTTTAGTAATATCAGCAATGATTAATTTGGCTTTGCTGTTTAATCTCTCTTTTTTTCCAGTGCTTAAATTATCAATTGCAACTACTTCATAGTTCTTTTTTATTAGTTCATCAACCAAGTGACTTCCAATAAACCCGCATCCGCCAGTAACCAAAACTTTCATATTTTTTACACCTGCCAAATAAAATTTAGTATTATTTTATTTAAGTACTTTATAGTACAAATATAATGCAATTATTTTATTGAAAATGGATTAAAGTTTGTATTCTTGTCGAAATAATCTATTTGTTCTTTTCTTTTCAGCCAATTAATTATTTTGTAAGTTAAGGGAGTAAAGATTATTTCTATTCCTACTTTGAAAAAGTAATTTGAAATTATTACTGCGATTAATAAATCGGTGTTTAGTATTCCAAAAAAAGCAATCATGCAAAATAGTGTTGTGTCAACTAACTCCCCTGCAATAGTTGAGCCAATAGTTCTGCTCCACAAATATTTTCCTTTAGTAATTAATTTCATTTTTGCTAGAATTATTGAATTAGTAAATGAGCCTGCCAAATATGCAACTAAACTTGCAAGAACAATCCTTGGAGCCATGCCCAAAATTAATTCAAATGCAGTTTGGTTTTCCCATCCGCTTGCTGAGGGAAGAAATTGAACTATTGCAAAAATAATTGTCATTAATGCAGCGCAAAAAAATCCAATCCAAATTGCTTTTTTTGCTTTCTTAAACCCATAAACTTCAGTTAAAATATCTCCAAAAATGTAAGTCAATGGAAAAAGAAGAGTTCCTCCGTCAAAAGTGAAGATCCATAACGAAAGAATTTTTGTTGAAGCAATATTTGAAATTAGTAAGAATGAAACAAAAAGAGCCACTATATATGCGAAATAGGATTCAAGAGGAGCCAAAAGTAGTTCTTTATTTTTTTTGGGTTTATTTTTTGCTTTCATTATAGATAAAGAGCTAATGAATGGTTTTTTTAAATCATTTCAAACTCTATTTTGTTATGGATTTTAAGGAACAAATAGTTTCAATGTTGGCTAAAGAAACTAGTACTTCAGAAGATAATGTTCGTTCGCTTTTGAGTGTTCCTCCTCAAGGAATGGGGGATTATGCTTACCCTTGCTTTATTGTTGCAAAGAATCAGAAAAAGAGCCCTGTACTCGTTTCTAATGAGTTATCTGCTAAGATTAATGCACCTTTTATAGAAAAGGTTGAATCAAAGGGGCCTTACATCAACATTTTCCTTGCAAAATCATCAGTTTCTAATAGCGTACTTGAGGGTATATTTACTGGCAAAGCATTTGAAACAAAATTAGGTTCTGGCAAAGTAATGGTTGAATATTCTTCTCCAAACACAAACAAACCGCTTCACGTTGGGCACTTAAGAAACAATATTTTGGGACTAGCAATTTCTAACTTGCTTTCTTCAACTGGACACAATGTAATCAAAGCGAATTTGATTAATGATAGAGGAGTGCATATTTGCAAAAGCATGCTTGCTTACAAGTTATATGGAAACAATAGAGACCCAGTTAAAGAAGGAGTAAAGCCAGATCACTTTGTTGGAGAAATGTATGTTTTGTTCAGTACCAAAGCTAAAGAAAATCCGGTATTAGAGGAAGAAGCACAAAAAATGCTTTTACTGTGGGAACAAGGGGACAAAGAAGTAATTGAACTGTGGAAAAAAATGAATGCTTGGGCAATTGGGGGAATGAAAGAAACTTATACTAATTTTGGAACAAAATTTGATCGTTGGTTTTTAGAATCAGAAATGTTTCACAAAGGGAACAAACTTGCGCTAATTGAAGAAGGGTTAAGTAAAGGAGTTTTCAAAAAAGAAGATAATGGCGCAATTGCTGCAATTTTAGAACCAGAACTACCAAATAAAGTAATTGTTAGGGGAGACGGAACTAGTTTATATGCGACAAATGACTTAATGCTCACTCAGTTGAAGTTTGATGAATTCAAATTGGATAAAGCAATTTGGGTTGTTGCAAATGAACAGGATTTGTATTTCAAACAATTGTTTTCAATTTTTAATAAACTTGGAAGAGAATGGGCGAAGAACTGTTTCCACTTAAGTTACGGTTATGTTACACTTCCTAGTGGAAAAATGAAATCTCGTGAAGGAACTGTTGTTGATGCTGATGATTTACTTACTGATGTAGAATCACTGTCCTTAGAAGAAATTTCAAAAAGATATCCTGCTCTTAGTGAAAGCGAAAAGAAAGAAAGAGCAAGACAAATTGCTCTAGGTGGAATAAAATTCTTGCTTTTGAAAAGCGATGCAAAGAAGGATATGGTTTTTGACAAAACTGTTGCACTTGCATTTGACGGGGAAACTGGACCCTATTTGCAATACACTTATGCTCGAGCAAAAAGTATTATACGAAAAGCAGAGAAAGATTTTTCAATTAAGTTAAGTGATTTAGATAAAGCGAATTATTCTCTTTTGGTTCATCATAAAGAGAAAGAATTGATAATGGATTTAGGAAAGTACTCTGACACAATTAAGAAATCTTGGGAAGAGCTATCCCTTCACTCAATGTGCCACCTTCTGTTAGCAATTGCCGAGGATTTCAATTCATATTATCATGAAGTATCAGTTTTGAAGGCAGAGAACAGAGAAGAAATAATTGCAAGGTTAGCTTTGGTTAATGCAACTACAATTGTTTTGAAAAAAGGACTTGCATTGCTTGATATTGATGCAATAGAAGAAATGTAAATAAAATTATTTATAAAAAAAATTATTTAAAAAATCTTGAACCAATAATACTATTCATAACAAATTTTCCGCGTTCAACAGGATTTTTGATTTTAGCTGATTCCCTATCCATCTCAATATACATTTCTTCACTCGCATTAAGAGCACGGTTCAATATTTCTTTAGCCAATTTAGGATCTTTTTGGGCTAATGTTTTAATATTTGGGTCAAAGTATCTCAATCCAATTACTAGCATGTAATAGTCTTTTTTTGTCATTTCTTCAGCAGTTTTTCCTTGACTCATTACTCTCTCAGCAAGGGCATATTTATCAAGGTACAATTCTCTATCCATACGAACTCTTTTGTTTGCGTGATTAAAATCAAAATACATTTTGTTATGCCATAATCCAAGATTTCCCATTACATTAATTTCCTTCCCTTTTAATCTTTCAAGTTTAAGCTGAGGAAATATATTAACTGCCAAATCAAGTCTTTTCTCCATACCCTCTGCAATTCTTTTATTCCTTAATTTCTGCAAATCATTTGCCATTTTATTTTTTTTCATTTCATTTTGCACCAGTTCACCTAAAGTTGCATTCGAATTGCAAAGCCGCTCCCATTCAGATTCACTCTGCATTATTCTTTTGCTCATTTCATTCATTTGCACAAACTCTCTTTCGGAATATTCTTCAATTGGGAGGACCTTAACTCCCCTAATTGCTGCCCCTGTAAAGAGACTAATAAGAAAATCATCTGTCATTTTTCTTGCTTGACCCAAACTTTTTTTACATTCTTCAAAAGCAATTTCTTTGGAGACTCCTTTTTTTGTGAGTGCAGTAAATTTGTTTCTTGCTGAAACTAAATCAGAATCAAGTGATTTTACATCCTGTGCATAAGTCTTTGACCTGGCTCCCGCAAGTTCAATAAATAATAATTTTACCGGCTTTCCTTTTTTTGAAGCTAAATCCATTTCAGCAAGCATTTGATTTGCGTGCTTGCTTGTGTTATGTGTTAAAAATGCTACTTTCATTGAGTAAACAGGTTTTGCGTGAGTTATGAATGGAATTTGTTTTTGAGCCATTCTTGCAGCTCCAAATACAAGAGCTCCTCCTAAAGCAAGTTTAGCAGCAGTTTTTGCAACACGTTTAAACTTTTTATTCATACTAAGAATAAGTTGAAGTTATACTTAAACTTTTTATCTTCTTAAAATATTATTCCACCTTACTGCATCAAGCGCAAGTTTTCCAAAACCATTTCTCTTTGGTTGAGCTCGCATTGCAGGTGGATTAATATTATTAGAAAACATTTCGCCTAAAAAACTTCTTTTCTGAACTGGTTGAGGAAGAGGTCTTTGTGCAAGAGGTCTTCTAAATTGAGATGGTGATGTGATTGGAACTCGGGCAGATCTCGCTTGGGCGTAAGAACTTTGTCCATTTGGCCAAAGTCTTCTAGAGGAAAACCTTCTTTGCAACTGAGGAGAACGAAATTGGTTTGGATTTGGAATAAATCTTCCTGTTGGGTGGTACAATCTTTGCTGAACTGGAAAAACAAAATCAATTACATTACCTATAATTCCCATTTTTACCAAAACCTTATTTTTATGAAAACTTCTTCTTCATTGCTGATGAAGTAAATACGCTCTTGAACTTTTTTGTTTTTGCAGGCATCTTTAAGGGAGGCAATTTAAATGTATAAACCTCTTGCATGTATTTCCTTTCAAGCATTTTTCTTTTTATTGAATCATTTAATTTTGAAGAAACTGATTTTGAAATTGAAGAAAGTTGTGCTTGGGCTGCAGAAGATACGATTTCAGTACTTTTTGTTCTGTTTTCTTTTTTAACTAAGTCAGGAAATGATTTGTATAACTCAAATTCCTGTTGGACTAAACCTTTTAGTCTTTTTTTAATTAATAAAAAAATTATTGGGTTTAATGGACTGAATCTTCTAATTAATAAAAGTGTTTTGTATACTTTTTCATATTCTTCAATTAGTTTTCTTGCTTCTGCATCTTTTGTTCCTGGGGGGATAATCCTTGTTTCATAATTAGAACCTATTTTCTGAGTTTTAGCTAGTTGACTTGGTGAATTTTTTTTAGTTTCAGCCATAGTATTCACAAAAATTATTCTAAAACTGCCTTTATTCTTCTAATTCCTGCTGCAACTGCTTCCTGTTTTGCAATTCTAAACTTGCCCATTCCTTTAGTATTTTCAACATGAGGTCCGCCACAAATTTCTTTTGAATAAATTTCATTTCCTTTCTTTATAGTGTAAACTTTAACTTTGTCTCCGTACTTTGAATCAAATACTCCGTGAGCCCCACTCTTCTTAGCTTCTTCAATTGGTAAAATCTCCATTACTACTTCGCATTCTTGGGCTATAACATTATTTACCCAATCTTCAACTTTCTTTACTTGTTCATCAGTTAATTTTTCAATTGCGTTAAAATCAAATCTTGCTCTCTCAGCAGTAATGTTAGCACCTTTTTGTGAAATGTTAGGATTAACTATTACTCTTAGAGCTGCATCAAGCAAGTGAGTTGCTGTGTGAAGTTTAGTTGTTGCAATACTTGCATCAGCTAATCCCCCTTTGAACTTTTGTTCAGCTCCTTTTCTTGATAAGTCTTGGTGCTCTTTTAATAAATTTTCAAATCCTTTTTCGTCCACAGTAAATCCTTTTTCAGCACACATCTCTCGCGTCATTTCAATTGGAAAACCAAATGATTGGTACAAATCAAATGCTCCTTTTGCATTTAGTTGTTTATTTGGGGATTGTCCAACAAAAGCTGTTGCTTTTGTTGTCTCCTTTGCATTGCTGCAGGATCCAAGAAATTGTAATTTCTTTTCAAGTACTTTAGTTCCGTTCTCAAGTGCTGTAGAAAATTTCTCTTCTTCTTTTTCAAGTTCAAAGTATATTCTTTCTTTATTCTTTTCAACTTCAGGATAAACTTTTCCCATTACACTAACAACAATAATAGCAACGTTCTTGCAAAACTTTTCATTAATTCCAAGTAACCTTGCATGCCTAATACTTCTTCTGATAAATTTTCTTAAAACATATCCTTGGTCAACATTGCTTGGAGTAATACTCTTATCATCACCTAAAATCATTACACTTGCACGCAAATGATCTGTGATAACTCTTGCACTTTTCTTTTCAGAATCAGTTAAATCATTTTGTGTTTTTCCTTTCCTGTTAGAGAGTTCCAAAACTTTATTAAAAATTGGTTTTAGAGTATCAACTTCATAAGCATTAGTAAATCCGTTCAATACAGCCACAGTTCTTTCAACACCCATTCCTGTATCAATATTTTTTTGCTTTCCTTCTTCATATTTTCCTTCTTTGTTTTTATTGTACTGCATTAATACATCATTCCAAATCTCGCAGAACTTTCCCTGCTTATTTAATTTTACAAATTCCTCAGTGCTGCTTTCCTGCATGTCCAAAACATGGTAAAACATTTCAGTATCAGGTCCGCAAGGTCCAGTTTCTCCGGCTGGTCCCCACCAATTATCTTCTTTTGGAAGAAAGTGAATCCTTGATTTATTTAATCCTAAATTTTCCCAAGTGGATGCAGTTTCAGTATCCTTTGGGCAGTCATTGTCACCAATAAATGCAGTAACACTTAATCGTTCTAGCGGAATTGCTAAACAATTTTTGCTAGTTAAAAATTCAAAACTAAAACTAATTATTTCTTTCTTAAAATAATCTCCTAAACTCCAATTACCCATCATTTCAAAAAAACTCAAGTGCCAAGAATCCCCAACATCATCAATGTCCCCAGTTCTAATGCATTTTTGAACATCGCAAAGCCTCTTTCCTTCTGGATGAGGCTCTCCAAGTAAATAAGGTACTAAAGGGTGCATTCCTGCAGTAGTAAACAAAACAGTTGGATCATTTTCCGGAATCAAGGATGCACTTGGAATTATTACGTGGCCCTTGGATTTGAAAAAATCCAAGTACTTTTTTCTAAGTTCTTGACAAGTAATCATTAGTTTTCACTCTAAATAAAAGGGGTCAAGAAATTATTTAAATCAAACGCTTTGAAATAGTTAGACAAGTTTTTCACTTTTAATTTTATTTTTCAAGTAACCATTTCCATAAAGGGACATATTTTACTCCATTTTCAATTTTTTCTGTATTTTTTGTTATTATTAATTGATTGACTTTTTTGTTTTGTTGTTTAAATTCTTCAAGACCTTTGGTTTCACGCGTGTTTATTTCATCTGTGTAAGTTACGTTTATTGCATCCAAAGAATTGTTCATATTTTTTATGACAAAATCTATTTCATTTGTTCCTTTCCAATAGTATATTTCTTTATTTTGTCTTTTTAATTCTAAAAACACTATATTTTCAGCTAATTTGCCAGTGTCTTCTGAAAACTTAAATGCCACTACATTTCGCATTCCATTATCAATACAATATATTTTGCTTGGACGAGTTTTTTGTTCTTTAAGCGAGTAAGAAAA
>JAVHOV010000010.1:0-20307 GCA_036170245.1 archaeon
GCATATTGTAGAGGATAGTTACAAGCTAACCAATTCATTGGTTAGTAATTGACTCACTTCTTTTCCTATTATTAAGCCTTTTTTTTTCCTAAGGAGAAGCATTTTTATACTTCTTTTTCCACAATTTTGTTATGAAAGAAGGGAAAGTTTACACTAAATTGTTAGCTCAATTAAAGGAAGAAGCAGGGCAACTTTTTTTGGTGATTGATCCTCCAAACCAAGCTCCTGAACTTGCTGGTAAAGTTAGTGCTATTGCAGAGAAAGCAGGCGTTAGTGCTATTGCTGTGGGCGGTTCTTTAGGTGCTCAAGGAAAGCTTTTAGATGATACTTTGGATGCAATTAAGAGTAAATGTCGCTTGCCAACTATTCTTTTTCCAGGAAATATTGCAACTTTGTCAAATAAAGCGGATGCAATTTACTTTTTATCAATGCTGAACAGTAATGATCCTTATTATATCAGCGGTGCGCAGACTGCTAGTGCTTTTCCAATAAAAAAAATGGGTATTGAAGTTATTCCAACTTCATATATTATAGTAGAACCAGGTAGAGCTGTAGGCTTTATGGGTCGAGCTCAATTAATTCCAAGAAACTTAGGTTATTTAGCAGCAGCTAATGCTTTGGCTGGAGAATACATGGGGTCTAAGTTAGTAATATTAGAATCTGGTGGAGGAGCTCCTGAACCAGTTACAAAGGAAATGATTGCTCAAACAAAAGCTTCAATTGATGTTCCTTTAATTATTGCAGGGGGAGTAAAGTCTCCGGAGTATGCTTTTGATTGTATTTCAAGTGGAGCAGATATAGTTCATGTTGGTTCTGCAATAGAAAAAACAAAATTGGAATCAGAAGTTAAATCAAAATTAGAAAAAATGGTTGAATCAGTTAGAAAAGGCGCAAAACTAAAGCAATAATTTGAGTGGTTGTTTTTTTATGCAAAAAAGAATTACCTTAAAAGGAAAGTTGGCGGGGTCGCATAAACATATAACTATAATTAATCCGCATCTTCCTACAAGAACCCAAACCGAAACAGTTTTTAACATTGTTAAGAGAAGTATTTTAAAAAAAGCAAAGAAGGAAGGAAGACAAATTTCTGCTTTGGAATTAAGACACGAAATTAGTGAGTTAATGACAAAGTGGCCTAAACAAAATTGGCCAAAACTAGAAAAACAAGTTACAAAAAAATAATTTTTTTATTTTTTAGTTTTTTTAAATTCTTTAACAATTTCTCTGACGGCTTCTCTTAAAGAGTATTTTTGTTTATATCCTAATTTTTTTAATTTTGAGATATTATAATTTCGTTCTTTTCCTAAGTGTCTTATATTATCCCAAGTAAGTAATTTTATGTTAAATAATTTTCCTGCAATTATTCCAACAAATTGTGGGATGTGCACTAATTTTTTTTCTAACTTTAATTCTTCCTGAACTAAATTGCAGAATTCATTGAGTGTTTTTTTCTCGTTTCCACTTACAAGATAAATTTCTCCATTTTTTCCTTTTTGAATTACTTTTGCGATTGTTCTGGCAAGTTCTTTTGAGTAAATTACTTGAAAAGTATTTTTTCCATCTAAAGGGAGAGGGTATTTTTTCTCTAACATGTTAAACATTTTTCTCCAATAGTCGTTTGCTCCAAGAACTATTGCGCTTCTAATTATATTGACGTTTATTTTACTTTTTGCATAAAGTACGATTTTTTCTCCCTCTGCTTTACTTTTTTCATAATTATTCTTGGGGGTTATTGGAGTCTTTTCATCAATTAGTCCTTTAGTGCTGCCATAAACTCCAGTTGAGCTCATGAAAATAAATTTTTTTGCTTTTGAATTTATTGCTGCAGAGAGAACATTAGTTGTTCCTTTTACATTAACTTCCCAAAGTTTAGGATTTGAATTGTCAATGATCCCAGCTAAATGAATTACACAATCTATTCCTTTCATTTTTTTCTTTAATTGTTCTTCATTAAGTATATCTTCGTTAAGCGTAGAATCAAATTCGACAATTTTGTGCCCTTTGAGTACTTTTTGTAGCTCTCTGCCCACCATTCCTTTTGATCCAGTTATTAGTATTTTCATATAAAGTCATCTTCTATTTAATTAATTAAAACAAAATCATTATTAAATTAGGACTTATTGTTGCAACAATTACTCCTAATGCAATAAAAGGCCCAAAGGGAGGCAATTCTCTTAATACAATTATTTCTTTTATTTTATTTGCTTTTAATAGTTTCTGTTCTTTTTCTCCAACTAAACTCTTTCCCTTCAGAAGTAAAAGTACTTTTTTTGAATTTCTGTTTTCAGCAATTACTTCGTCTTCTTCAATTTCATTTAGTTTTATTTTTTTCTCAAAAAAGTTCTTCTTTATTCCTTCCTGTAATGCAATAAAAATTAATCCAAAAAAGCTTGCAATGATTAAAGGAATTGTACTTATAATTGGGATTAAATGTAATTGTACAAGTGCTGTGAAATAAAATAATAGCAATACCCCAAATATTATTGCCTTGTATATTCCTTTTTTGTTTTCCTTGAATGTTATTCCAATTTTAAAATATTTTATTGTGTAATATGTTGAATAAAATATCATTGCTCCTGCACAGGCAACAATTATTCCGCTGAAGAGAAAAAATACATTGTTTGTAGGGTTAAGCAGAGCAATTCCAGTAAATAGTTTTACATCTCCTCCTCCCATTTTTCCAGTTTTATATAATAAGAAAAGTGAAATAAATATTATTGACCCTAAAATCAAATTATTCCATTGTTGTTGGAATATACTAAAAATTAGTCCTAAAATTATCATAGGGATAGTTACCCAATCATAAATGTATCCTGTTTTTGCATCAATTGCGCCACCTAGTATAGTTCCTATCAAAAGAGCGGCTTGTTGAATAATTGCAATCATTTTAACCAAGTAGTATTGTTTTTTTTGTTATATAAATAGTTGGTTTATAAAAAAAGAAGAAGGAACTTATCCCTCTTCTTAATTCAATTCAAATTACGCTTCCTGTATCAATTACTTCATTTTCATTGATCCATCCGTCATTTATTTGTTGTTCTACAATTTGAGTATCTGTAGTTGTGTTTGTGTCTAGGGGAGTTTGATTATTTGCATCATTTACTTTTATTTGATCTTGTGCTTGGGTGCATCCAAACAAAAGCATTGATACTATTAGGAGTGCTATTATTATTTTGTTTATCATTTTCTCATTCCTCCATTTCTGTCGTTGATTTTATCTATTAATCCTTGAATTCTTTGGCTTTGATCTGTTAATCTCTCAGCTCTATTATATCTTCCGTTTGTATTTGCATCAAGTGCTTTTTTCTCTATCCATTGGTTTAAATTTTCAAATCTTTTTTGGATATTGTTCATTAATTTGTCTTTCAAAGTTTCTCTTGCTTTTTGAATCATTTGTTTATTTTCAATTATTTTTTTTATTGAATCATTTTTCATTTTTGAAGCTATTCTTTTCTTTTCCATTGAATTTAAATCCTTAAACTCGTTTAGAATTTCTTTTCTAGCTTCTCCTAAATTTAGGTCTCCGTTTTGTATTCTTCCAATTAAGTTGTTGTCATTAAAACCCATTAAATCAAATTGGTCTCTCATTCTTTGGGCATTGAAATTTCTTACAGTTCCTTTTATTGCATTATTTATATTTGCTAATTGATTTCTATCAATTTGTGAGATTTGTCTCATTAGTTCGTTTCGGTCTTGTGGAGTAATAAGACTTTTTGTCTGATTTTTGAAGTCTGCTGTTAATGTTCTTGCTTCTTTTTTTTGTTCCACAAAAGTCTGAACTAAAACATTTTTGTCTCCTTCTGTTGGAGTGCTTTTTATATCTTCAAGAAGCATTTCCATTGCATTTAATGTATTTTCTGCTTCTGTTGTATTTGCATCAGAGTGATTTGTATTTATCACTTTAATGACTAGGTCTCCGATTAAAATATTTCTTGTTATAGATTTTTCAAGCTGTAATAGCCTTACTTCTGCCCCGTATGGTGAAAGCATGCTTTTTGTTTCTCTTTCATCAATTGGAGTGATATTTACATCAAGATTTGCACTTATGTTTCCATCTACACTTAAATTTGTGTCCTCTGCTAAAGCGATTGGCATTACGCACAATAGCATTAGTCCTAAAAGAACAGCAATTATTTTGTTTACCATTTTTTTGTTCACCTGTACTTGTTGTAGGTGAAACAGCTATTATACCTTATCCGAAAAAAGCCGGAACAAGTAGGTCAAACGCAGATTTATTGCTTTCTTTGATGTTTTTCTAAGGTTAGTAACATTGTCATTCCTTTTCTTTCTTTTTTTAGGATTCCTTTTTTTTCTAAAGAAGTTATATTTCTAAAAAGGGAAGCTTTTGGTAATCCAAGAATTTTTTGTATCTCTGATTGGGTGTTTTTCCCGTTTTTCTTTTCAAGCTGTTCAATTATTAACAATTGTCTTTCTGTAAGTGAATCTTTGTCAAAAGTGTTTTCGTTTGTTAAAGTTACTTTCTTTAAAAATAGTTTATTTTTGTATTTTTTTATTAGGGTAATTAAAATTCCTATTATAATAAGTGCAAATATCACCCAAACAAGAATGAATCCTAATTGAAGGGGGGGATTAGTTGCAACAATTGTGTAATTTATTTTTAAATTTAAATCCATGTTTTCTCCATACCCTTCTATTATTAGTTTTCCGTTTTGAGTTCCAAAGAAGTACTCACTATTAGTTTCTATTTTTTGTATTTGTATGTCAGAGGGAAGAATTATTTTGTAAGAATATTCGCTAAATTGTGGAGTGCTTAATAAAAAAGTCCAGTTTTTTCCTGTTTTTGAAGTTAATTCTTGGGTTGTTCTTTGGCTAAGCGGGGAATAGTTTGTTGTTCCGCTGATTATTGTGCTTCCGTCGCTTTGTATTTCAAAAGTAGTGTTTGCATAGTATTCGATTGCATTTACTCCGAGGCATAAATAGAGAAGAACTAAAATAAATGTTAATTTTTTTAGATTAATCATAAATATAAATGGTTTTCATTTTTAATAAATTTTTTGGTTTAGTTCATTTTGACTGAACTTGATATATAATTTTCTTTGTCCCAATTAGCTATTCTTTCATTTAATTTTTCTCTAGCAAGTTTTCTTTTCTCAATAGATAATTGCCTTAGTGCAATTATTGATAATATTCTATAATCTTCTTTTGTTTTGCTCATTCTTCTTAAAGTCTTTGATAAGGTTTCCATTTTTTCTGTAGGCGTGTGACTCTTTCTTTCTACAAGCAAATCAATATCTATTGGAACAACTCCTGTTTTGTGCCGAAATGGTTCAACAAAATCAATAGTCGGACTGTACCCGAGGTTTGCAACTTTTCCAAACATTTTTGCCGCATCTTCTTTTTCTTCTTGGTGAGCAAGTTCAAGGTGGCTCTTCCAAACAAGTTTTGATCCTTTTTTTGTTGAACCAAATAATTGTGAAACTTGCACCCATTCTCTAGTTGGAATTTTATAATCTCCTATTTTTGTTCCTGCAGGAATTAGAGTCATTCCCATTTTTGGAATTGGAAGCCCTGCTTCAATTAGATCATTGATTACTTTTTGATATTGTCTTGCTTCTTCAGTAGTTAATCCTTTGTGGAAAGTTTTTATTGCAACTCTTGGTTTTTTCCCATCCTTAAAGTGCAGTCTTCCGATATAAACGTTCCCTCGGTTTGATCCTCCGATTGTTATAGCATGTGAAAAATTTACTTTTTTTGCATCAAGAATAGTTTTTAGGGTTGGTTTTTTTGGAATCAAATTTAACCACGATCTTTATCTTAATCTTAATTTCTTTGCAGCTTTTCTTCCCTGCATTTGTCTTAATAAATCCCCTATTCCTTTTTCTCCGAAGTTTTTCATTGCTTTTTCGCTTTGAACGTTTTTGAATTTTTTAAACATTTTTTTCATTTGCTTGAATTGCTTTAGTAATTCTCTCACATCGTTAACGCTTGTTCCGCTTCCGTTAGCAATTCTCTCTACTCGTCCTCTGTTAATTATTTCTGGTTCTACTCTTTCTTTTTCTGTCATTGAATCAATTATTACTTTGAAAGAATCCATTTTGTCTTGACCACTCTCAAGCATTTCTTTTGGAATTTTAACACTAAGTCCAAGCATTTCAGCAACTTTGTTGAGTGGTCCCATTTTTTTAGTTGCAGCTAATTGTTGGTAAAACATTCTTAAATTAAAATTTCCTTTCAATAAATCTTCCGGGTTTAGGTTTTCCATTTCTGCTTCTTTTGCTTTTTCAAGGAGTCCTTGTAAATCTCCATAACCCATTATTCTTGATAAATATCTATTTGCATCAAATGCTTCAAAGTCGTTTATTTTTTCTCCTGTTGAAATAAAGTAGACGCTTGCTCCTGTTTCATTGCATGCAACAATTGCCCCTCCTCCTTTACTTGATCCATCCATTCTTGTTATTATTACTCCATTCACTCCCACTGCATTATGAAATGCAGTAGCTTGCTTTTTTGCTAAGTTTCCTATATCTGCTCCAAGTACAAGCCATTTTTCATCAGCGTTAAATATTTTGTTTATTTCTTGTATTTCAGTAACAAGTTCATCATCAAGTGCACTTCTTCCTGCTGAATCACAGATAATTAAATCACAGTCTGATAATTTTTTCATTCCTTCTTTAACTACTTTTGCGGCATTAGTTTCTCCTTTAATTCCAAAGAAGTTTGCTCCTGCCAGTTTTGCATTAGTTTCTAATTGTTCATAAGCAGCGGGTCTAAATACATCTGCACAAATTACTCCTACTTTTTTTCCTCTTTTTTTGTACCAGCTAGAAAGTTTTCCTGCTGCAGTAGTTTTTCCTGCACCAAATAATCCGCAGAGTAGAATTGTTTTTGGGTTCTCAGGAGCAATACGCCCTCCAAGTAGTTCTACTAAAGCATCATAAGTGATTTTTGTTATGTGTTCTCTTCTGCTTAACGTTCCGCTTATTTCATTGAAAGCATTATCCTCAATTTTTTTTGATATTTCAAGAACCATTGTGGTTTCTACATTTGATGCAATTAAGGCTCTTTGGATTTCTCTTATAGTTTCTTTGATAGTTTCTTTGTCTAGCGAAGCAGTGCCTTGTATTTTGCCCATTGCTTTTCTGAGTGTTTCGCCTAGTCCCATTTAATTCACTAAAATATGATTAGCCAAATACATTTTTAAAGTGTTTAATTCTATTTAACTTAGGTGATTTTGTGATAGAATGGATTCTTATATTTTTAGGAATAATTGGATTAGTGCTTATTGTTGGAGCAGTTTTGATTTACAATTCTTTAGTCACTACAAGCAAACAGGTTGACAACGCTTGGACTCAAATTGATGTTCAATTAAAGAGAAGAGCCGACTTAATTCCTAATTTGGTTGAAACTGTTAAAGGTTATGCTAAGTTTGAAAAGAGTGTGTTAGAAGGAGTAACTCAGGCAAGAACTGCTTTAATGTCAGCAAAGTCACCAAAAGATGCTGCAAAAGCTGATAATATGCTTTCAGGAGCATTGAAAAGTATTTTTGCTGTGGCTGAAGCTTATCCTACACTTAAAGCTAATGAAAATTTCAAAGCTCTTCAGGAAGAATTGAGCAGCACTGAAAATAAAGTTGCTTTTGCTCGACAATTCTATAATGATATGGTTATGAAGTGGAATACAATGATTGTTGTTTTTCCAAATAACATTTTTGCAGGAATGTTTAATATGAGTAAGGATAGAGAATATTTCAACGCAACTGAAGAAGAAAGAAAAAATATAAAAGTTAATTTCTCAGGACTATAAATTCTTTGAAATATATAAAAGCAAGGCACATGTTTTGTGTTTTGCTTTAACCAATTTTTTAATGGTGAATAAAAATGGCAATTGATTTTTACGCACAAATTTCTGAAAACAAGAAGATGACTTATTTTTTGTTTGCTGCTTTCTTTATTCTAATAGGAATATTAGCATTTTTCATTTCCTATATTTTGGGCGGATTTAACATTTATGGTTTCACTTACTTCACTATTTTTGGAATTTTAATAATTATTTTTGCATTAATTTCATATTACACTTGTGATTCTATTGTTACTAGGGTGTCTGGGGCAAAGGAAGCTAATCCTAAAGATTACAAACAGCTTTACAATGTTGTTGAAGAATTAAGTATTGCTGGGGGAATTCCAATGCCAAAAGTTTTCATAATAGAGGATTCTGCAATAAATGCTTTTGCAACAGGAAGAGACCCAACTCATGCAGTTGTTTGTGTTACAATGGGCTGCCTAAACAGATTAACAAGGGATGAGCTTCAAGGGGTAGTGGCTCATGAATTATCTCACATAAAAAATTATGATATTAGAACAATGACAATTGCAACAGTGTTAGTAGGAATTGCGGTTCTTCTTTCTGATTTAATTTTAAGATTTACTTTATTTTCGCCTCATTCTAATTCTGATTCAAAGGATAACAAAATGTTTTTTGTTTTGATAATAGTTGCTTTGATTCTTGCCGCACTTACTCCTTTAATTGCAAATTTAATTAAGCTTTCAGTTTCAAGAAAGAGAGAATTTATGGCTGATGCGAGTGCGGTTGAATTAACTAGAAACCCTAACGGGTTAGCTGATGCGTTGGAGAAAATTTCAGAGGATACAGAGCCTCTTGAAGTAGCAAATAAAGCCACTGCGCATTTGTACATTTCTGATCCTTTAAAGAATTCAAAAGGATTGTGGCTCAAGAATATGTTTAGCACCCATCCTCCATTAGAAGAGAGAATAAATATTTTAAGAGGGATAAAAAACTAGTTTTGCTTTGTAGGAAGTTCTACAACAAAAATACATCCTCCTTTAGGATTATCCTCAACCCACACTTTACCTTTGTGTATTTCTACAATCTTTTTTGTGATTGTTAATCCTAGTCCGCTTCCTTTTATAATCCCTTTTTCAAACTTTGAAAATCGTTCAAAAATACTTTTTTTGTATTTGTTAGGAATAGTTTCTCCGCTATTTGCAACTGAAATTAAATAATTGTTCTTGTCTTTAGCAATACTTACAATTACTTCTTCATTTTTTAAACCGTATTTGATAGCATTAGTAATTAAATTGAAGAATACTTCATGTATAAGGGGGATTGCTTCTATGAAAGCATCTTCTTTAATTGTTGATATTAATTTTATATTTTTTTCTTTTGCTAAGTGAGTAACATCTTTGAATATGTTATTTATAACAAGTTTTAGATTGATTTTATTATATTCTAAAGGTACTTTCCCTTCCTCTAATTTTGATAGCAAAGATGCGCTGTTTAGTCGGTCTATGAGTCTATTACATCCATTAAGAATTAAATCTAGAGTTGATTTTTTATTTAGGTTTTTTTCTGTACTTAAAAGGAGTTGGGTATTCATTTTTATTACAGTTGTGGGATTGAGCAAATCATGTCTCATAATATCTATAAATAAATCTTTTAGTCTATTGGAATTTTCTAATTTTTTACCTGTATTTTCGAGTTCTCCATTTACTTTTTGAATTTCTTTTTTCTGTTTAGTTACAACAAAAAGAAAGACTAAACTGATAAGCAAAACTCCTATAATAAAAACAAGTGCTGCCTGTAACCAAACAGGAATTTCAAAAGTTGTTTCTTTGTATCCTCCTTTCATTTTATAGATTTCCTGATAATAGATGCTTGTCTGGTTTGATTTTAGTTCAATTAAAGCTGAATCTATTTTTTCAATTAGTAATTTGTTTAGATTAGCATCTTTTGGAAAAGCAAAGAACTGATTGTTTGGCATGAATAATAAATTAGTAAAAATATATTTTTTGTCAGGGTGGGTCTTTTCATAATAAAAACCATAAACATCATTAGCTATTATGGCATCTATTTTTCCTTCATCAAGCATCAAAAATGCAGTTTCATAATTAGGTGTTTGGATAAGGTTGCTTTTTATTTTAAGTAATTTTTCAAGTGCAGGATACCCATCTGTTGACAGAAAAACACTTCCTTTTAGAGTAGCAATTGTTTTTTTATCTAATTCTCTAAATAGAACAGGTTGAAAATTAGGATTTGTAATAACTATTCCATAACTTGTTATTACACTTTCATTAGGGTAATCTAAATATTTGGCTCTTTCTTCAGTATATGAAACATCTGCTAAAACATCTATCTCTCCTTTTTCTGCTTTTTCTAGATTCTCTTGAAATGTTCCAATAACATATTCAATTTTCCACCCTTCTTTTTTTGCAATATATTCTATAATTGTTGAGTATATTCCTGAAACATTTTCATTTTCATCAATATTTATTTTTGGAGGATTATCAAAAACCCCTATTTTAATAGTTTGTTCATCAGCAAATACAAATTGTGCCAAAAAGATTGCTAAAAATAAGAATATTAGCAAAACGAATATTTTTTGGTTAGTTATCATGTTGAGTCTGTTTCTATATGGGGGATTAAGTATAAATAAGTATATTTTAGCCACAGTCTTTTTGTTTTAAGTTAAATTATTCTATTTAGAATATATTCTGGAGTGAATTCTTCAAAGTCTTCATATCCTTGTCCAGTTCCAATAAATATGATTGGTTTTTTTGTTTTGTAAGTAAGGGAAATTGCGGTTCCACCTTTAGCATCAGTATCCATTTTAGTAAGAATGTATCCATCAATTCCTATTATTTTTGCAAATTCATCTACTTGATCAAGTAATCCTTGTCCAACGTAACTTTCTCCTACAAATAATTTCAGATCTGGTTTTGCAACCCTTTCAAGTTTCTTTAGTTCTTCCATCAAATTTTTATTAGTTTCTTGTCTTCCTGCAGAATCTATTATTACTACATCAATTTTTCCTGCTTTTGCAGCACTGATTGCATCAAAAGCAATTGCAGCAGGATCTGCGCCGTACTGGTGTTTGATTACTCTTACCCCTAAGTTTTTGGCATGTATTTCTATTTGGTCAATTGCTCCTGCTCTGAATGTATCCCCTGCAGCAAGTATGCAAGTTAATTTATTTTTTTGAAAATAATTTACAAGTTTTGCAATAGATGTAGTTTTTCCGGCTCCGTTTGGGCCCAAAATTAATATTTTGTAGGGTTCTCCATTTCTTTTAGCTTCTCTAGCATTATCAAGCACATTAATTTTTTCAGTTTTCATCATTTCAGTTAATATTTCTTTGATTTGTTCTTGCAAGTATAGGTCAATATTTTTTGCTAGTACTTTTTTTCCTACAAGTCTTTGTTTTATTTGGTTTACAAGTTCTGTGGCAGCATCTTGTTCAACATCGCTTTCAATTAAACTAAGTTCCAGTTCAAAGAGCAAATCCTTAATTTGTTTTTCGCTTATTTCTACTCTGCCAAAAATAAGTCCTTTCAGCCCGCTTCCTACTCCTATCTTTGCCTTTAATTCTCTTTTGTCTTCATCAACTTTTAGGACGTGAATATTTCGTGGTTTTTCTTTTCTTTGTGATTCTTCTTTTTCTTCTTCTTTAATTAATTCTTCTTCTGCTTCTTCAACTTCATCTTCAATTTCTTCTTCAGAGTTTTCTATTTCTTCTGTTTCTTCCTTAACAGTCGGTTTTGTTTCCTCAATTATTTTTTTTACTTCAGGTTTAGTTTCTTTTATTGGTTCAATTTTAATTGGTTCTTCTTTAATTTCAACTTCTTTTTCTTTTACCTGTTGCTGTTTTTCTTCTTTTTGTACTTTCTCAACTTTTTCTTCAATTTTAATTTCTTTTTTTTCTTTGAGTATTTGTTCTTTTTTTCCAAATCCGAATATTTTGCTTAAAATCCCTTTTGCTTTTGGTTTTTCTTCAAGAAGAAGTTCTTTTTTTGGTTCTGCAAGTTCTTTAGGTTTTTCTTCTTTTTTATCTTCAATAAGGTTAACTTTCTTTTCCTGTTTTGGTTTTTCTATTTTTTTAATCTCGGGTTTTTTTGTTTCTTTAATTAAAACAGTTTTCTTTTCTTCAACAACTTTTTTAGTTTCTTTTTTTTCAACTTGTTTTGGCTTTGTTTCTTTTATTGGTTTGTTGATTTCTTCTTTTTTTAGTTCAGTTTTAGTTTCTTCGTTTGTTTTTGAAGTTTCTTCTTTAGAAATAGTTTGTTTTAATTTATTACTAAAATCAGCAAGTTTTTGTTTTAGGAATCCAAACATATCCTTTCATCTCTTTTAAGCGTAAAGATTGGTTAGGGGCTTATTTTGAAAGTGTTGGGGGTGCTTGTTTTGCCTTTAGAATTCTTTTTTTCTTTTCAGCATCTATTTGCTTTAGTATTCCAATGTAATTAGTTAATCTGTCCTGTCCTGCTTTCATTTCAGCTTGAACTTTAGTCATTTGTTTTTTTATTTGTTCTTCTTTTTTATTCAGCCAATTCAAAGTTTCTTCAACACTGTCTTCTTTGTAAGCATTCTCTGCCAAAGCTCTTTTACATTTTTCAGTGTTAGTTACTTGCCCTTCTATTAAAATTGTTGCGCCTATATTGAACATTATTTTTCCTTTATTTGTTTTTATTTCTTTTAAAATTTCTTTAGCAGTGAGCGTTTCGCCTAACATATGGCCTATTTTTTCAAGCATAGCCTGCCTGTTGTGTAATGCACTTTCTTCCTGTTGAGCCATTTGCATTAGTTGCTGTTCATTAACAGTAACTTCTTTTTTTGGGGTTTCTTGCGCCATTTTAATTTGCTCCCTTGAGTGTCTTAATCTTAATATCATGTCTTTTCAAATTGTTTTTGCTTCCGAATTCTGCATATATTTTTTCTTTAGCAGCTTTTTCGCTAGTAGCTTCTAATTCTTTTGTGAATTTGTGTTCTTCTCCTTTTTTTAAGAATATCCCTGTTGCTATGAATTTCATCCTTTCATCTCCTTTAATTTTATTTTTAAAAACAAATATATTACTTACTTTTAATTAAATTTCATTCTAATGCTTCTTCTATCTTATTTATTTCAAAAGGAGTTGTCTGTTCTCCTAAAACCATTCCTTTCTTGTTTGCAAGGATGGAGTTTCTTACTAAATAATCTCCTGTGTTTGCAGTACTGCTTCCGCCTTTTACTTTTAGTATTTCTTCTAATTTCATCCCTTCTTCTTTAGTAATAAAGGGATTTACCAAAAATCCACTGTTTGTAGTTACTATGCTTGAGCCTGTTATTTCAGTTCTTCCAATATTTGTCTGGTAAACTGTAAGGCCAGTTTTTTCAAGTTCTTTGATTGTTTTTTGTGCAAGTGATTTTGAAACAATTGCTGCTGTGTCATTTAGTTCAACCAAATTTCCTAAGGTTTGTTCTGTGTCAAGTACTTTTACTTTTATTTCTTTTTCTATTAGTTCAATTTCGCTTGGCTGTGCAAAACTTGGCAAGTATGCGTACTTGTTGTTCATTTTTGCAAAAACTGCTACTAAAGGGCTTTCGTAAATATTTGTTTTTAGTGTTTTTACATCAAGTGTGCTTGCAACATTTTTTTCGCTTTTTTCTTCTACTGATGCAGGTAGTATGCATAAAGAATCATTTGTTATTCCAAATAGTCCTGTGTAGATGGACCCCATTATTCTTGTTCGTATTATATTCATAATTTTCACTTTTTAATAAATAAAAATAAGGAACTTAGGGGTAAAAAACCCCTAAGTTACAATTAATTATCCTGCAAAATGAATTTATCTTCATTTTGCGTCTAAAAAACTCCTTTGAAGTTTTTTACTCTTTTTTTGCTGTTTTCTTTTCAGCTTTCTTCTCTTCTTTTTTTGGTTCTGCAGCTTTTGCTGTAGTTTCTGTTTTTGGTGCTGCTTCTTTTTCTCCTTTCACAGTTTTTTTGTCTTGCTTTGCTTCATATTTTTCTTCTGGAAGCATTATTCTTGCAATATCCTTATCCTTAACAACTTTAACAGTTATTTTTCTTTGAGCCATATATCTTCCTCTGCTCCAAAGTAACTCGTTTAGTTTGTTACTGATTTTGAATTCTTTTAATCTAGTTTCTTTTTTTACACCTTCGCAAATTACATGTTTTGCTCCAATAACTCTTTTTGTTGTTGGTTTCAAAAACACTTTTGACAGGTTAATTGTGATTGTTTTTTCTTTAAATTCTTTAGCCATCTTCATTCACCTCATTGTACCTTTTCTGTGACTCTTGCTGAGTGTTTCTTATGGTCACCGCTCTTTTTGTTTCTTCTTAATTGTTTGTGCTTTGCTTTGTTGAACTTGATTTTTATATCAATATTTTTCCAAGTTCTTTTTTGCTTTGTAGCCCAAAGTCTCTTTCCGGCTTTTTGCATTAACCAAACAGGAGCGTTAGTTAAGCCAGACCCGATTTTTTTTCTTTCACTTATCATGAAGTCTTTGAATTCCTTATCCTTGTGTCTAGCCATTTTTAATCACTCTCCTCTGTTTTGCTTACTTTTTGAGTAGCTTTTTTTGCATCTGGTTTCAAGTGCCCTCTATCTTGCATCTTAAGTGTGTCTTGAACTTCTTTTCTTCTCTTTTCATCAAATGCTTTCTTTGCTTTAGGCTTGTTAGTGTATACTCCTGCTTTCATGTTCTTTTCAGCAATCTTTGACATTGCATTTAGTAATTTGAAACCTTTTATTGAAAGTTTTCTTCCTTTTGGTTTTGCTTTTTCTAAGTATCCAACTTTTTCAAGTTCTTGTACGCAAGTTCGAATTACTTTTCCGCCTGCTTTGTAGTGGTGTTCTTTCTTGACTCCTCTATTTTTTCTTCCACCATAATAAGTTCTTAGTGCTTCAGTACCAAGTACTCCCCATTTGTGGGCTCTGTACATTATACTAGCCATTCTCACATAGAACCAATCAGCTCTTTGTGGTGCTCTTTCACTGTGTACACCAGTTTTTACGTATTGCATCCATTCAGGCTGCACTACTTCTTCTTTTAATTTTGTAGCAGTTTCTTCAATTAAGTAGTCTGCCGGTACATCTTGTATTCCCATTCGTATATCACCTTTGACATTTTTCAGTCTTAATTTCGTGCTCAATCGGGCAAAAGCCCAAGAGCGAGTAGACTTAATACAAAAGACCCTCTTAGAAAGCCTTAAAAAGCTTGATTTTTGGCCTTTAGATGATTTCTATTTCTTTGATTTTTATTTTTGTTTCATTTAGGTTCAAAAACAAGTTTGGTTCGTTTTGGATAGGGTCTTCTGATAGGTTGAGAAGTCCTCTTAGTCCATCAAGTTGGTTGTTGTACTCATTTCCAGAGTTTTGATCATTAGTTTGGGTGATGATTCCGCTTATGCCGATTATTACTACTGCAACAACAAGAATCGAAGCACCAATCATCAACAAATACTCAAGAGCCCCTTGTGCTTTTTGATTTCTTTTCATAATATATTTAAGCTTCTTTCTTTTTATTAAACTTAACTTTGAGTATATTTTTACGTTAAAGCAAAGTTTATATTAAAGATTTGTATTACTTTGAATATGAAAAATATTATTTTACTATTAGTTGTTTTAGCTTTGGTTTTTGGGTGTACTCAAGAGCAAGGGACTCAAATTAATAATGAAAATAATAAGAATTTAGTTGATTCAAATATTCCTTCAACTCCGTTTTCAGGAACTTTTGGGATTGCTATTCACAATCAAATTGTGGCTACTAATAACATAAATAATTGTAGCCAACTTTTAGATCAAAATAAAATAGATGCTTGTGTTTTTGAAATTTCAGTTAAAAACAAAAACAAAGATTGGTGTGCTTCAATTGTCAATATTTTGATTAAATCAAAATGCGAATCAGTTATAAAAAATTAATTTTTCGTGTCTATTTTTATTCTGTTCTTGTAAAACTTAAAGTCATACAATAATTTGAATAATCAATCCTTCCAACTCTATAATATTTTCCTTCTGGTGTTTTAGCACAAAAATAAGTTGTATAATAAAAATAATCATATGGTATTTGTGTTGTTGAATAATAAAACCCATCATTTGATCCACAGTTAGGGTAATTGTTAGTTGTTGCTAGTTCAGCCCCATTTTCTGGAAAAAAGGATCCTACCCAATAGTAGTAGTTATCTTGTATTTTTGCAAAATCTGCTTCTGTTGATCCATAAGGGGTCATATTTCCATTAGTTAAATCTAGCCAATCTTCTCCATCACAAATATACGCTTGAATTATTGTGCCTAAAGGTACTACTGAACAAAAAGAATCTGAAGCGCAATCCAAATCTTTGCAATCCATTGATCCATCTAAATCATCATCAATTTTATTGTTGCACACTTCAACTTTTGTATTATCTAAAAAAGTAAGGTTTTCTTTTGTTATAGTTCCTGACGAAGTTGTTGTGGTTACTTTTATTGTGTTTCCATTTTTTATGATTGTATTTCCAGTGCAAGTAGTTCCTAAACAAATTGTAACTCCGGTTGAAGTTTTTTGTAAATTTTGTATATTAGTATCAGGTCCGCCATATTGCATATACATTGTGCTTTGGTTTTTTATAAAATATAAATTTTTTAGTTCTGCTTGCTGTTTGTCAAATGCATCAAAGGTACTTTCATTGTATGTTGATTCTTGTTTTGCCGTATTAAATACTCCTGAAAGTGCAATTATTACAACAGCCACCACAAGTATTGCAGCTCCTATTATTAGTAAGTATTCTATTGCTCCTTGTCCTTTCTTGTTCATAATTATAACACTCTTTTTTAATTTATCAATTATCTATTAAATGTTTCATATTTACATCATTATAATAATATGAAATTGCAATATTTCCAGTTATTCCTGTTATTTCTCCACTAGCGGGGTTTATCCCAACAATATTATTTTCAATACTGGTTCCATATTGGAGGTCATAAGTATATACTCCCCATTCCCATCCTCCATTAATACTATCAGGCATGCCTGATGTAATTTCTAATTCTTTTATTACTGCACATGGTCCAGACCAACACGTATTGCTGCACATAAAATAATAATTTTCTGCTGTTGAAACATGATATTTTTCTCCTGTTCTTTGTGGTTCATTTTCTGATTTTTCTATTGTAATAAAATCGCTTTTCGTTAAGGGTTGCCAACTTCCAGAATAGCATGCATCTAAACCAATGTCTATACAATCTCCCGCCCACCCAAAATCTTTGCAGCTGAAAGAGGAATTTGTAATAAATGTGCCTCGTTTTGAATTTGGTTTTGCAACGATTGATAATTCAGCTCCATCTTTATACATTGTAATGTCTCCTGAGGAATATGCATTTACCAATTCTTGTTGGGTTGAAATAGAGTTTCCATTTTTGGTTACAATTGGATAATGTAGAGTATTTGAATTTTGTATTCTTTCATTGTCTGCAAAGTGTATTTGTGCTTGTACTAAATCTTTTTTACTAATTGTTCCTGCCCCTGTTGTTGTTTTTATGGTTATTACAGTTCCTGGTGGAATTATGGTGTTATCTGCACATTCATTCCCATTACAAATTTGAACTCCTGAAGAAGTACTTTTCAAATTAGCTATGTTGGTGTCTGCTCCAGAGTACTTATAATATTGAATTATGTTTGGTATTAAATAAAATTTATTTAGTGCTTCCGCTTGTTGTTGTTCTAGTGCATTATTGACTCCGCCATTAGGCAATTTTGAATCATCTTTTGCACTAGTAAATACCCCACTTATCATTAATATTACTATGGCAACAACCATTATTGCCGCGCCAATAACTAATAAGTATTCTATTGCTCCTTGTCCTCTTTTTTGCATAAGGTAATTAAGTTTTTTGGGATTTATTAGTCTTTCTTTTTGCTTTCTAAAGAATATTTTTTTTCATATTTGCAATTGTTGCACTTTACAATCAAAAAAGGTTCTTTTTTACTAGTTGTAATATCCATTGAAAAGCACTTTCTACAATATTTTTGTTTTAGTTCTTTTGGCACACTTATTCTGCATTTTTCACTTATTTTTTTTGCAAGTGTAAGGTATCGTTTGACGTATTTGTCATTTTTTGCATTATTCATTTTCTCTGCAAGTTCAAACAGTCTATAGATTCTTTCCAGAGCAATTTTCTGATTTCCTCTGATTTTCTTTTCTTTTTCCATAATAAAGAATTAGTGATTGGCTTCTTTATTTAACTCTTATGGAGTGTTGATTTTATTTTAATAATCAACACGCCAAACAAAACAGAGTGTGCTTACTTTTTCTTAGTAGCTTTTTTCTTAGCTGTTTTTTTCTTAACAACTTTCTTAGTTGAACAACAACAATCGCATGCCATGGTTAATTCCCCCTTATCATTAAATTAATTTTCTTAAATAAAAACATTTCTCTTCGAGCAGAAAGGATTTTATCCAGTTTGTTCATGTTTTATTGTATGGCGTCTAAATTTTCTTTATTGAGAAAAATAGTTTCTCCAAAAATAAGAAGGGGGAAATTTGTTGGGTGGTATTCCCCTTCAATTGGGGTTGAAGTTCATTCAAAAAGCGGTATTATTTTTTCTCCTTTTGCAAGAAGATTAATCCGAGCAAACCCTAATCTTAGAAGAAATACTTTTAGTGCGTTTGAGAAAATAAGAGTGAGTGGGGGGGAAGTTTCAAAAAGCGGGAATGTGTTTTTGCATAATCTTCGTGAAGCAAGGGGTAATGTAGGGACTGGATTCTTTAAATTAGTCTTGGGTAAAAGAAATTTTTTCTTAAAAGTTATTGAAAATTCAAAAGTTAAGGAGAAGTTTAATCCTTTGAGTGATCTTGCTATTTCCCAGCATAATGCGCTTATTGAAGCAAAAAAGGTGATTACAAAAAATAAGTTATCTGATCTTTTCATGGTTGCTGAACCTCATTTTGCTTTTGTTTCAGACAAATATTCTTTTCAAGTAACTGATTTTTATGATTGTAAAACAGTTGTAGAAATTCAAAAAGGTTCTGATATGGTTCTTTTTGAAGAAGTAAGAAAAAAGGGAATTGCTTTTGACAAGGGGTTAATTGTGTTAAAGCAAAATGGGTTTTCAGATTTAGGCCCACATAATGCATTTTATTCGCCAAAATTAGGAAAATTTATTCTTTTTGATTTGCGTTATAATTAGTAAGAATCAGATTTTATTTTTTTAAGTGCGCCCGCGGGGATTTGAACCCCGACAAAAAGCTTGGAAGGCTTTTATGCTACCATTACATCACGAACGCATTTTTTGTTCTTTGAATTAATGCGAAGCCTTTTTCGCGACCTTACAAACTTTTGGTTTGCGGGTCAAAAAAAGCAATTGCTTTTTCGCGAACCTTTTTTTAAAAGGTTCTGCTTGGCATTACATCACGAACGCATTTTGTTTTGTTCTGTCAAAGGCTTTGCCTTTAAGGATAAATGAATTCCTTTTAGTTTCTTTTTTAAATATTGGCTTTTGGTCAAATTTTGGGCATTTTAGTAGTAATTGTTTTTAAGGAGTTTAATTATTACTTTATCAAGGTTTTGGGAAAATGACAAGGGGTAAACTAATTGTTCTTGAGGGGGGAGATGCTTCAGGTAAAACTACTCAATTGAAGCTTCTTGTAAGTAAACTTGAGGCTGAGGGAAAAGAAGTAGTAAATATGCACTTTCCTAAGCATGATATTTCTTTTGGAAAAGTAGTTGATGCTTACTTAAGGGGAGAATATGGGGACAAAAAATTAATTCCTCCTGAATTTGTTGCAATGCTTTATATGAGTGATTTTTATGAATCAAAGAATGAAATGAATAAACTGCTTGATGAGGGAAAAACAATAGTGCTATCAAGATTTTTTACTTCTACTCTAACTTATCAGCCGGCTCTTGCTAAAGATGAGGATAAAGAGTCTCTAAGAAACTGGATTTATAATGTTTGTGAAAGACTTCCTCAACCAGATTTGGTTTTGGTGCTTTATGTTCCAGCTAGTATTGCAAATAATTTTTTAGATAATGCAAATAGAGCCGAGGCTTATAAGCAGGGTGCAAAAAAGGACCAGCATGAAAATGATTTTGAATTTCAAAAGAACTATATGAAAGAATTTGACAAAGCAATTGATAAATTCGGCTGGAAGAAAATTGATTGTGTTAAAGATAATACTTTGAAGAGTATTGATAATATTCATTCCCTTGTTTGGAGCGAGGTAAATAAAATTTTATAACTGATTTTTATGGCTGGCACTTTTATTGCGTTTGACGGCGGCCCTGGTTCTGGAAAAGGAACAATGATTAGAAAAACCTTTGAATATGTTTACGGATTAAGTAAAAAGTATGACAATATTTTAGTTACTGATGAACCAACTAATGGGCCTTACGGGAAAAAAATAAGAGAATTGTTTAAAGCCCAGAAAAATCCCTCTGATTTGGCTGAAGAACTTCTTTATGCATTTATTGAGGATAGAAAGTGGCACATTGAAAATATTATTCAACCTGCTTTAGAGAAAAATTTATAACCTCGTGCCAAAAAAACTGACATTTTCAAATGTCAGATGAATTGGTT
>JAVHOV010000011.1:0-20287 GCA_036170245.1 archaeon
ACGAATCATAAAAATTAAGCTTTGGATACAAACCAAATAGGATTTCTACAGAACCCAAATATCAGTTAAGTTTATTTACTTCTTTTTCATTGTATGCTTATGAGTAAGATAAAATCAAATGCAGCCGTAAAAATAAATTCATCTATGAAGATGAATATTCTTGTTTTATTATCCTTAATTATGGCTTTGGGCATTTTGTTTTTCTTGGGACTTAAAGAGAGAGAATCCCTTGAATTAATCAATCTTGTATTAACAATGTCTGTCACAATGGCTGGTTTTGGGCTTGTTGCACTTCAAATTGGCCATGCTTCAAGTGAATTGAAGAATGATTTTATTGAATCAAGTATAATTTTGATTGCCTCAACAATGGCAGGGTTTTTTTATATTGTTTACCCTGAAATTTCTTTTTTAGGATTCAATTTTGGAGAAATAAGTATATTCATGTTCTTTTGGGGATTTATAATACTTGTAATTACTTTAATTGACAGAAGATTTAATTTATTAAAGTAATATTTTTTATTTTAAAATTCTTCCCCTTTTTTATCAAAAATTTGAATCCCTGCCTCATTTATAAATCTGCTTAAATGAAAATTAATTATAGTTGTGGTATAAAATGGAAACTGTTAATTTTAAGGGACACATAATAACTCCTATGCTAATTAAGGATAATTTTCAAAGAAGAGCTCTTCAGATGAAGAACAAAATAATTGCAGCTCTTGAAAAAACTGGGGTTAAGCCAGATAATGTTGAACTTGAATTTAATGGAATGGAAGTAAAGAAAGCTAAAGCCGTAGTTACTTGGTATTTTGATGGACATATGCTTCACTATGGGAACAATTCAATGGATAAATATGTTGAAAACTTGTACATTGTTTCAAAAGTGATTGAATGTGAAGTTGAATCTGTTTTGAAAGGCGAAAAATCAATGCTTGATTTTGTCGGAGAATTTAGAGAAGATGATGATTTAGAGAAGTCAAGAAAAGAAGCAAGAGAATTCTTTGGTCTTCCTCATGATGCAAAGGATATGGATGAGATTGATAAAAGATACAAAGAAATGGCTAGACACTTACACCCTGATATGCCTACAGGAGACACTGAAAAATTCAAAAAATTGAATACTGCTCACAAGATTCTAAAAAGAGAATTAATGTAAAACTAAAAAATTAATTCTTTTTTAGCAAATCAAGATTAGTGCCGTCACTATTAATACTGATTTAATAAAATAAAAAAATAGTGAAAAGAGAATTTATTTTATTCTCTTTTCTTAGGCTTATCCTTTGAGTCATGTGATTTATGCGCTCTGTCAGAAGTAGGCACTGCTTTTCTTGCTGTGTTAAATTCTCCAAAAGTATTTCTTTCCTTGTAAGGAGCATGTTCTTTTTTTGTTTCATATTTCTTGTGTTCAGGATTATAATGTGAACTTGGGAAAAGAGGTTCAGGAGTCCTTGGAGTTCTTTCATGAGCAACAGGTTTTTGTTCGCCTGCACTTTGAGAAGAATATACTGGGGAGCTGTTTCTTTCTCCTCCTCCATAACTTGGTCTGCTTGAATAATTGTCTCTATTACCTTTGTAGTTTGGACTATGTCCTCTACTCTGTCCGCCACCATAACTTGGTCGTGAATAACTACTTTGAGAATTTGATCTAGGGTAGCTACTACTTCCTCTGCTAAAGTTTCCTTGAGAGTAATCTCTTCTTGGGTATTGACTACCTTGTGAAGAATAACCTGAAGAACTACCTTGAGTTGAAGAATCACTTGATCCTTCTCTTCTTGGCCAGCTGTTTTGGCTTCTTGGGTAAGATGGTCTTCCTTCTCTAAAGTTATTATGCCCGCCGTATGAAGATCTTTGAGGTCGTCCTTCGTAGCTATTGCCACTTGAACTTCCAAAGTTTCCTCTAGGTCTTCTATCATTTCCTCTTCCGCCAAAATCTCTTCTTTCAAAACCTTCTCCTCTATCTGAGTAACTGTCTTCTCTTGAGAATTCAATTTTTTCAAACTCTGGTAGAGTTTCTTGTAAGATTTCAGCTTTTCCAAATCTTAATATTTTATTGAAGTTGTTGTAATCTCTTTCGCTTAACAGAGTTACAGCTTCTCCTTTCTTTCCTGCTCTTGCAGTTCTACCAATTCTGTGAGTGTACTCTTCAGGAGTTCTTGGCACATCATAATTGTAGACATGTGAAACATCCTTGATATCAAGTCCTCTTGCAGCAACATCAGTTGCAACTAAAACATCAATCTTTGCATTCTTAAAAGAATTAACAGCGAATTGTCTTTTTCCTTGTGTTAAATCTCCGTGAACTGGTAAAGCTTCAACTTTTAGTTTTCTTAACTGCTTTGCGACTCTGTCAACTTCTCTTTTAGTTCCGCAAAATACTATTGCAGGACCGCTTGTTTTTTTCTTTAACAAGTGAACTAACAAAGCAAATTTATCATTTTTTCTAACGCTGTAGAAAACTTGTTTTAGCAATGTTTTGTCAATTTGAAGTTTTTCTTGTATGTAAACAGGACTCTTCAAGTATTTTCCAATCATACTCTGTGCTTCTTTAGACATTGTAGCACTAAACATAATAGTTTGTCTTGATGTTGGAGTTTGTCTTAATATTTTATCAACATCATCCTCAAAACCCATATCAAACATTCTGTCTGCTTCATCAAGAATAACGAACTTGATATTCTTTAGAGAAATATTTCTTCTCCCTATGTGATCAAGTAGTCTTCCGGGAGTTGCAACAATTACTTCTCCGAATTTGATTTCTTCCATTTGCTGAAAGAACCCAACTCCACCATAAATACTAATTATATTTATAGGCAAGAATTTTGCGTATTGCTCCAAGTTATCTCTAACTTGAACACAAAGTTCTCTTGTTGGAATTAAAATTAATGCTTGAAGTCCAGCACCAGGAACAATTTTTTCTAGTATTGGTAATCCAAAAGCAGCTGTTTTACCTGAACCAGTTAGAGATTGTCCAACTAAATCCTTTCCAGCTTTAATTTGTGGAATACATTTTTCTTGTATTGCAGTAGGAGTAGTAATTCCCATTACTTTTAATCCTTCTACTAATTTGGGGTTTAAGCCCATTTTTGTGAAACCCATTTATATCATCTCTTTATTTTTCCCGCAAGAAAAACAAAGCATGTGTTTATTTATATTACTGCTAATATTAGAAACTGTATATTTTTGTCTTTCTTAACACATATATTTCAATACATCAATTTAAAAGGGATAAAATAGCTGTTTTTTGCTAATTTTTTGGTTTAATGTATAAAGTAGTACACCTTAGACTCAATCTTTATTAATAATATACAAATACAATTATTTAGTGTTTACAATGAGTGATTTAGCCATTCAATTCTAATTCTGATCATAATAGCTTTATCGAAATAATGGATACTACTCTTCGAGATGGAGAGCAGACTGAAGAAGTATCCTTTTCTTCTCAAGAAAAACTTTCTATTGCAAAAAAACTTCTTTTGGATGTAAAAGTTGATAGAATAGAGATTGCTTCAACTCGGGTTTCAAAGGGGGAGGAAGAGTCCTGTAGATTAATCTTTGATTGGGCAAAAAAAGCTAATTTGTTGGACAATGTGGAAGTACTAAGTTTTGTTGATTATGATAAAAGTGTAAATTGGTTACTTTCAACTGGAGGGAGAACAATTAATCTTCTCTGCAAAGGAAGCAAAAATCATTGTGTGAACCAACTTCATAAAAAACCAGAGGAACATTTTGGGGATATTAAAAAAACAATTGAATATGCTTGCGCAAATGAAGTTATGGTGAATGCATATTTGGAAGATTTTTCAAACGGAATAAGAGAAGATGAAGAATATGTTTTTGAAGTTACAAAAGTTCTTTTTGATTTAGGAGTAAAAAGAGTAATGCTTGCAGATACTCTTGGAGTACTAAGTCCAAATGAAGTAAAAAAATATGTTTTAAAAATGGTTGAAAAATTTCCTAATTTACATTTTGATTTTCATGCACATAATGATTATGGGTTAAGTGTAGCCAATTCTTTAGCTGCAGTAAATGCTGGGGTAAAAGGAGTTCACTCTACAGTCAATGGGCTTGGAGAGCGAACTGGAAATACTCCTCTTGAAGTATTAGTTCCCGCATTAAATGATTTTACAAAAGAAAGGACAAGAGTTGAAGAAAAACAATTATCAAACGTTTCTCATTTAGTTGAACTTTTTTCAAGGAGAAGAATAGCAAAAAATCACCCAGTTGTCGGAAGTGTAGTATTTACTCAAACCGCAGGAATTCACGCGGATGGGGACAAAAAAGGAAATTTGTACAAAAGCAAACTATTTGCAGAACGATTTGGTCGTTCTACAAGGTACGCACTAGGAAAACTTTCAGGCAAAGCTTCAATTGAATTAACTCTAAAACAATTTGGGGTAAATTTATCAAACGAGGATTCAAAAAAAATACTTGAAAAAGTTGTGGAACTGGGTGACAAAAAGCAATTTGTTTCAAAGGATGATTTGTTATTTATCCTAAATGAAATGCAGTCAAATAATAGTGCAAAAAAGTTTGAAGTAATGGATTACAAAATAATTTCTTCAAAAAATACAAAACCCTCTGCAAAAATTAAAGTTATGTTTAATGGTAAGAAGTTTTCTTCTGCTGCATTTGGCGGAGGAGGATTTGATGCATTTGTAAGTGCTCTAAAGAAAGTTTTCAAGAAAAATAAATTATCTTTCCCTCAGCTAATTGATTATGAAATAAGAATACCTGTTGGAGGTCACACTGATGCTTTAGTTGAATGTAAAATAATTTGGAAGAAGGGAAACAGAAAAATAGAAACAATAGGGGTTTCAACAGATCAATTAGAAGCTGCAATAAAAGCAACTGAAAAAATGGTTAATGTGGTGCTTTTGATAAAATAGTCAAACGTTGCATTTTATTTAATCTTTCTATTAAAGGATTAGTTATGAAAACCCAACTAATTAAAGTAACTTCAAAAAATAAAAATGAAGTTCTTACGCGTGCTGCTGAATTAATCAAAAAAGGGGAAGTAGTTGCTTTTCCAACTGAAACTGTTTATGGATTAGGTGCAAATGCATTTGATGAGAATGCAGTAAAAAAAATATTTATTGCAAAAGGAAGGCCGAGTGATAATCCATTGATTGTTCACATCTCTGATTTAAAACAACTAAATGAATTAGTTGAAACAGTTCCTCCAAAAGCAAAGCAATTGATGAAATTATTCTGGCCAGGGCCATTGACAATTGTAATGAAAAAATCTGCTAAGGTTCCAATGTGTATTACAGCAGGGCTAAATACAGTTGCAGTAAGAATGCCAAGCAACAAGTTGGCTCTTGAATTAATAAAAAAAGCAGGGGTTCCAATTGCTGCACCAAGTGCGAATTCTTCAACAAAACCCTCTCCCACAATGGCAAAACATGTTCTGTTTGATTTAGACGGAAAGATTCCTATGATTATAGATGGAGGGAATTGTGATATTGGGGTTGAGTCAACTGTTATTGGACTTGCTGGGGAGAAACCCGTTTTATTTAGGCCTGGAAGAGTTACTCTTGAAGAGTTGAGAAAAGTTTTGGGTGAAGTGGACTATCCAAAGTCAATCACTCCTTCTAGTTCAAATGCAAAACTGATTCTTTCTTCTCCAGGAATGAAATACAAGCATTATGCTCCAAAAGCTGAACTTACTTTAGTTGAAGCCAAAATTAAGGGGGATAAAAAAGAACTTGATTTCACAACTGAAGTAGAGACATTTGCTTTAAATGAAAATCCAGAATTAATAGGAGTAATTTCTTTTACAAAAAGAACAGGATTTGAAAATGAGTTTTTCTTCAACAAAGACATTGATTTATATGCAAGAGAATTATT
Source organism: archaeon (assembly GCA_036170245.1). GTDB lineage: Archaea > Iainarchaeota > Iainarchaeia > Iainarchaeales > JAAZKV01 > JAAZKV01. Next base: position 5,845 of record JAVHOV010000011.1, read on the forward strand.
TTCTTCATTAAGGGAACTTGATGAAAGAGGAGTAGAGAAAATAATTGTAGAGGGTGTAAGCGACTCAAATTTAGGGCTTGCTGTAATGAACCGCCTAAGAAAAGCAGCATCGAAGATTATTTAAGGACAAAAATTCTTTATTTTGTTGTATGTGCGGTATTGTTGGCTTATACAATTTCACTAATTCTAATGAATTAACCAAAAGTGCGCTTAAAGCAATAACTTACCGCGGAACTGATAGTACAAAAGTTATTCAAATTGGAAAATTAACCTTTGGCCACAATCTACATTCAGTAATTGATTTTGTAGTTCAGCCAATTGAATCAAAAAAAGGGATTTTAATAATAAATTGTGAAATTTATAATTGGAAGATACTTGCAAAGAAATACAAATTAAAAGTTAAAAATGATTCAGAACTAGTTCTAGCAATTCTTGATTCAAAACCAGTTAAATCAATCCCAAAAATAATTGAACAATTTGATGGGGATTTTGCTTTTGCTTATTACTCAAAGAAAGAAAATAAATTAGTTCTTGCAAGAGATATTATTGGAGTAAAACCACTAGTTTATTTTTATGATGAGCAAAACTCAAAGTTAGCATTTGCTTCTGAAAAAAAAGCACTTAACTCAATTTCATTAAATGCAATTCACTTAAACCCAAGACAAGTTATGATTTTTGACTTAAAGAAGAATAAATTGAGTTTTGTTAAAAAAGAATTTTCTTTCAAAAAGAATTCAAAACCAATTCAAATAAAAAAATCACTTATTTCTGCAGTTGAGAAACGAATTCCTGCTAGCGAATTTGGACTCCTTCTTTCAGGGGGACTTGATTCTTCATTAATTGGAAAAATAATTATTCAATCAACAGAAGGAAAAAAGACCAAATCCAAAAAACCGAATTTTGTAGGGTTATTTGCAGGAGTATTTGATCCTGTAATGGGAGTAACTGAGCCTAAGGATTATTTGCCTGCAAAAGATGCTGCAAGGGTTTTGGGTTGTGATTTAGTTGCAAAGAAAGTTTTTGTCCCTGAACTTGAGAAGGAGTTACCAAAAATTATTTCGCTTATTGAATCAACTGATCCAATTCGCGTTGCAGTCGCTTCTACAATTTATTTTGCTACAAAAGAAGCTTCAAGGTTAGGGCTTAAGGTTGTAATGTCAGGACTTGGGGCAGATGAATTATTTGCAGGATATTTTAGATTCAAGAATTCAAATAACATAAACAAAGATTGCTACAGTTATTTGATTAAAATGTACGAGAATGATTTGTATTATCAGGATATTATTCTGATGGCAAACAAATTAGAATTAAGAGTTCCTTTTTTTGATAAAGCGCTTGTAAAAAATTCAATTTATTTTAATGCAAAGCAAAAAATTGTTCTAAACAAAAAAACCAATGTAATTGTTAATAAGAAAGTGTTAAGGGATGTTGCACTTGAATTAAAACTGCCTGAAATTATTGCAATGCGTGAAAAGAAAGCTGCACAATATGGGAGCAATTTTGACAAAGCAATTGAATTATTAGCAAAGAAGAACGGATTCAAATCAAAAGCTGATTATTTGAATTCAATTGTTGAAAACAATAACCTGGATTCTACTAAAGTTGTGCAAAAAAATATTCCTATTGCAGCACTCCTTTCAACCGGAAAGGATTCAATTTATGCAATTCACCTAATGAAAAAACAAGGGTATGATGTACGGTGTTTGATTGCAATTAATCCTAAAAACAAGGAGTCCTTCATGTATCATTCTCCGACCCTTGAAATAGCAAAAATGCAGGCTCGTGCTCTTGGAATGAGATTATTACTGATTCAATCTAAAGGAGAGAAAGAAACTGAACTTAAAGAACTTGATAGAGGGTTAATGCTTGCAAAGAAAATGTTTGGGATAGAAGGTGTATGTTCAGGAGCGTTATTCTCAAATTATCAGCGGGATAGGATTGAAAAAATTTGTGAAATTCATGCATTAAGACACTTTGCGCCTTTGTGGCATATGGATCAGGAAAAGTATTTGAGGAATTTAGTAAAACTTGGATTTGTTGCAGTTATCACAAAAATTGCGTGCATGGGACTAGACGAGAAGTGGCTTGGGAGAAAAATTGATGATAAGGCAATTAATGATCTTTCTAAATTAAATGAAAAATATGGGGTTAATGTTGCTGGAGAAGGTGGAGAATATGAATCCTTAGTTCTTGATGCGCCTTTGTTTAAAGAAAAAATTGAAATAAAATTTAATAAAAAAATGTTTGGCGAATTTACTGGGGAAATAGAAGTAACAGAAGCTAAGCTAGAAAAGAAGTGAAAAGTTAATTATTTTGATATTTTATTATAATAAATATTTTATTTTTTTATTCAAATCTAAGTGCTTCAATTGGATCCATGTTTGCTGCTCTTAATGCTGGAAGGAATCCGGATACTATTCCAACAATTGTTGAGAAACCTAATCCTATCAAAGTGATTTCTGGACTTATTACCCCAAGTAAAATAAATCCTGATTGGGTTGCAAAGTATGCAATTATTTGTGATAAACCATATCCTAAGATTGTCCCAATTGCTCCTCCAATTAAGCCGATTAGTGCAGCTTCTATTACAAAAATCATTAGTATTGTATAGTTGCTTGCTCCAAGTGCTTTCATTATTCCAATTTCTTTTGTTTTTTCAATAACACTAGTTACCATCGCATTCATTATTCCTACTCCTCCAACAATTAATGCAATTACACTTATTCCAAGTAAAAAGAAAGTAATTACTGAGTAGAGAGAATTAATTGTTTCAAGCAGTTGTTCTGTAGTATACACATACACTGATTTTTCTCCATACTTGTCTTCAAAGTGTGAAGTTAGTTTATCAGCAACATATTGATTATCTTCCCTTGAGAGAGTAATGACCATCAAGTATACTGGTTTTTTGTCTGGCACAATTCTATCAAATGCGCTAAGTGTCATCATAACCATATTTGATGGATCCTGATCTCCAACCATTTGTTCCAGTTTTTTTTGTATTCCTACAATTCTATAAGGAACATCATTAATTGTAACAATTTTTCGTGCAGTTAAATCCTTGTCAAAATAATCTTCAGCAAGTTTTTTTGAAACTAATATTCCTTGAGAATCTTCTTTTTCGATGCTTCTTCCCTCGCTTACTTCAAAATAACCATATTTTTTGAAAATATCTGCCTTGTCAATATCAGCACTCATTATCATAACACTTGTTTTTTGACCATTTGCTTCCATAGTTCCTGAAGCCATGTACAAAGGGAAAGTATAATCTACTCCTGAAACACTTTCAGCCCAAGCTATATCCTCATCTGTAAATTCAACTGAACCTGAGCTTCCGCTCATAGGATTAGTTCCAAGCAAATAAACTACATTTGTTCCCATTTTTTCAAATTGGTCATTAACTGACAAAGTAAGTCCTGCTCCAATTGATAAGAGACAAACTATTGCTGCGATTCCTATTACTACTCCTGCAAGAGTCAAAAACGAGCGCATCTGCTGACGCGTAAGACTTTTCAAACTCATTTCAAATATATCTCTAATCATTTTAATTTACACCATTTAATTTTAAAAAATTATTTTTATTTTATTCATACCTCAAGGCAACTACTGGATCAAGGTTTGCTGCATTTATTGCTGGCAGAAAACCTGATAGGCTCCCTACTATCATTGCAAAGATTAATGCGCCTAGAGTAATTTCAATTCCCATGGACGCAGCTAATTTATATCCTAAACTTTGGCCAATGAATGCAATAGTGAATGACATTGTATAACCTAGTATTATTCCAATTGCCCCTCCTATTCCTCCGATTAATGCAGCTTCAAGAAGGAAAATACTTTTTATTTTTTCATTTGATGCGCCAAGCGCTTTCATTAATCCAATTTCTCTAGTTCTTTCCATTACGCTTGTAATCATTGAATTCATTATTCCAATTCCTCCGACAAGCATTGAAACTGCGCCGATTCCTGTAATAAAAATAGTTATCAAATTAATTAATGATTTAACCTGGTCAAGAAGAGATTCTGCAGAAGAAACTGTTATACTTTTTTCGCCATACTTATTATCAAAGTAATCTTGGATTACTTTGGCTGCATCTGTTGCTTCACTTGCTGTATAAGTTTTTGCAAAAATTATTGCAGGTTTTAGGGCTGATTCAGGAACTATTCTTTTTAATCCTCCAAGAGTCATATAAATTCCTCCTCCAGAACCAGTCATTCCGCTCATTCCTTGAGAGGGCTTAATTATTCCTACTACAGTATAATCCGCTCCATTGATTGTAACTTTCTTTTTTAGACTTAAATCTCTTTTAAAATAACCGCTTGCTAATTTGCTTCCTATTAGTATTCCTTCAGAGTCATTTTTTTCAAGCATTCTTCCTTCGGAGAGTTCAATAAATTTGGTGCTCTCCATAATTGAAACATCTTTTCCATCAATTGCACTAATTGAAACACTTACTTTTTCTCCGTTATATTCAAGCATTCCTCCTTTGGAATAAATTGGAATCACATGTTCAACTCCGCTTGTGTTTTCAATAATACTAATATCATTTTGGGTTATTCTTGTAGTTGTAAGGGTTGAGGTCATTCCTGCACCAGGAATTATAAAAATAGTATTTGTTCCAAGACTTTGGAATTGTTCTTCAACTGTCATGGTCAACCCATTTCCAATTGAAAGCAAGCTTACAATTGCCGCAATCCCAATAATTACTCCAATTAGAGTAAGAAAAGTACGTACTCCTTCTCTTCTTAGATTTCTTAGTGAAATTGTTATAACATCCAAATCAAATTTCATAAAATCAATTCTTTAAGTTTTTATTATTTTGTAAATTTTATTCAAATTTGACAAATCTTTTTTCCATCGCCTTTAAGGTTAGCTATTTTTCCATCTCTAATTAGTATTCTTCTGTCAGCCATTTTTCCTATGCTTTCATCGTGAGTAACAACAATTACTGTTGTTTTATGTTCTTCATGCAAGTGCTCTAAAATGTCCATTACATGCTTACTTGATTTTGAATCAAGGTTTCCTGTAGGTTCATCTGCAACAATTATTTTTGGTTCCATTGCAAGAGCTCTTGCAATTGCAACTCTTTGTTTTTGCCCACCGGATAATTGGTTAGGTCTGTTGTACATTCTGTCAGAGAGTCCCACTTCCTCAAGCAATTTCTTTGCTATTTGTTCTCTTTTTTCTCTTGGAACTTCATTAATCCATAATGGAGTCATTACATTTTCAAGAGCAGTTAATTTTGGAAGCAAATTAAATGTTTGAAAAATAAAACCGATTTTCTGTCCTCTGAAAGAAGCTAATTCAGCATTGCTCATTTTTGTAGTATCTACTCCTTCAATGAAAACTTCTCCCTTAGTTGGTTTCATCATAGTAGTAATAACATCAAGTAAAGTAGTTTTCCCGCTTCCTGAAGGCCCCATTATTGAAACATATTCTCCTGCACAAATATTCAAGCTAATATCATCCAGTGCCTTAATTTCTATTTCGCCCATTCCATAAATTTTTGAAACCCCTTTAAGGCTAATTACTCCTCCTTCTTTTGCTGTAGTCATTTTTTCATCCTCAAAAAATAAAGAAAGAATTACTATTTCAGTAATTCTTCAATAACTCTAGTAAATTCTGCTTCTTCAGCGTTGAGATCCTTTTGTGATTCGAATTGGTTTCCAATTCTATAATATTTGCATCCAAAAACAAATGCAGGAACATTAGAATTTGGACTGAATTGTTGGAATACTGCTTCCTCGCTAGGAGGCATAGTTCCTTCGTTTGCAGTTGTTAAAGTATCATCAACACCAGCTAAACTTCCTTCACTGTCAATCATCCAAACCCAATGATATGCAACAATTTTATTTTCATCAACATATTTTTTTACAACCGCATCAAATGCAGGTTTCACCCAAATACAATGAGGGCAAATACTTGTAGAGTACATTCTAATAACTGGTTTTCCACCCAATTTGCAAATGCTATTATCTTGTATTGAAACAAATTTATTTTCTTGTGCTATTGGAGCAGTGCATCCAAAAAGGCTCAAAGCCAAAATTAAGAGGACTAATATTCCAAAGGACTTCACTAAATTTCTTGTGTTATTCATTTTCCCACTTTCTCCTCTACCCTAATTAATTTCTAAAGGCAAATTTCTTTAAAGCTCTCTTTTGTTCTTTTGAAGCGTGTTCAATTAATTTTTTTAATGCCTTAAGTGCGCTAAATGCAGGGAATGAGGCAAAGAAGATAAAGATGAGAATGGTTGTTATCTGTCTGCTGTAAATTAGAGGGATATTGAATCTTGGTATTGCATCATAAAGCAAAATTGTTACCCAGGCAAGACAAAGAATAACAAAAAGGTTTGTTCCAAATTTCTTTAATTGTTCAATTGTATAAGGGGTATGTTCCTGTATTTGAGTTACTGTGGGAGTCGTTGGAGCAAACAAATTTGGAAGTTTTGAAAATATTTTTTGGTGAAGTTCTCTCAAATTATATATTGGCTGAAATAATACAACTGTTATTAAAATAAGCATAAATGCTATTGGGGAAATTAATGTACTCTCCACTCCTTTAAGTGCTGGAAGAGCTCCAGTTGCAAGAATTATCACAAATTCTCCTAAAGGCACAAGCATGATTGCAACAAGAGTTGAATCTTCCTTATTCAATCCAAATCTTGCTCCAAATAAACTTGTGGTAAGACTGTGGGCTAGTATTGCTCCAATTGCAACAGAGAGTGCAATCCCTAAGAGAAATAATAGAGTTCCTATTTCTGGTATTTCAACTACTTTTGTTGTTGTGTTAAAAAACAGAGTTGTTCCAAATGCAACAAAAAAGAATACTAACATAAAATCACGCAAGAATCCAACATCTTTTTTTATCCCTTCTCCTGATCTTGTTTCAGCAAGTGCAAATCCTGCAAAATGTGCTCCAAGTGCCATTGATAATCCTAGCATTGTTCCTAGCGTAGCAACAATTAATCCAAGTCCTAAGGAAAATAAAGTAACTTCAGTATGTCCAAAACCATTATTTGTTAGCCAAGCTTCTATTAATTTTGCAAGTTTTGAAACAACGTAGAATGCAGATACTGCAAATACTAATGCAGCAAGTGCAAGTCCTAAAGGGTTAGTATTTACATTGCTTGAAAAACTTGTAAGGAAAACCAAAACTACTATTCCTAAAAAATCCTGCAAAATTAGAATCGAAATTGCAAGTTTTGCTGCGTTGTGCTGAATTAATCCTTTATCAAGAGCAAATTTTGCTACAATTGCAGTACTAGTAGAAAACGCCATCATTCCAAGAACAATTGAAAAAATTAATGAGAATCCTGAAATGAGTGCAATAATACATCCAATTCCAGTTGAAGCAAGCATATCAATTATTGCAAGTCCAAAAGAAGTGCTTCCTGCTTTTAAAAAATCCTTTAGGGACATTTCAAGTCCAAGATAAAAAAGTAAAATAAATAATCCTAGTTCGCTAAAACCATTAATTAATCCACTCATTTCTGGATTTAATGGGTTAAGAAAATTAAGGACAACTGGTCCAAGAATAAATCCTGCTAAAATGTACCCAAGAACTGCGTTCTGCCCTGATTTTTTTATAATAATACTAAAGAAAATTGCAAGCACTATTATTATTCCAATTGATTCAAGTGGCAATACAACAGACATGATTCAAAGAAGGCGTTAGTAGAATAAAAAGCTTGCTTAATGGTTTTCGAAACCAAAAGGTTTTAAATTAATTAATCTTTCAATTGAATTATATGGTTGATTTTTACTGCTCGTGGTGTTTGGGTCTTCCAGAATCAAAGAAAGCTCTTGATATTATTAGGGATTCAAATGAATTTAGTGGAATTGAATTAAGCAATACTTCAAGTGATATTGATAAAATTCTTTCAAGCGGACTTAAGGCAAGCATTCACAATCCTTCAAGGGAATATAAAATTTCAATTGAAAGTAATAAGTTTATTGAAGTTTTAACCCAAGATTCTTTAATACTTGATTCATGCAAAAAATCATCTCTTCCTTTTGTGAGTTTTCACGCCGGACACCAAATGTATTTTTCTAAATCAATTCCTAATGAATTTGTTATTTCAAATGCAAGAAAAAATCTGCATTTTTTAGATCATGAAATCAATAAAAAAATAATTTTGGAACAGTTTTGGCTTCCTTTTGATAAAACAAAATTGGATGGGGTTGAAAAAGAGTGTGCTCTTTATTCGACAAGTATTGATTTTCTAAAAGATATTCAATCGTCTACAAATGCAGGTATTTTGCTTGATGTATCTCACGCTTTGGTTACAGCTTCCGCAAGGATTCGTTCTAATTATTATAAATTTGATGTAAAAAATTATTTTCTTGATGTTTTAAATGCAACTTCAAAAAACATTTTCCAAATGCACATAAATTGCCCTCAATATACTAAAGTAGATGGTTTTGTGGATAAACATTTTCCATTCAAATCAAGCGGAATAGAATCAAAAACTGTCTTTGAATGTGCCGCTGAAGCAGTTGCGGTTTCGCCAAATTTGAAAATGATTACTCTAGAAATAGAACCCCACCTTGAACCAATCAAACATGCAAGACTAATGGTAAAACAGGCAAAGCTTGTAAGAAAGAAATTAAATTTATAATTTTTTTGCTTTTTATAAAATCAGATTTTTTTTATTAGATTTATTTCTTGGGAGTATTCCCCCAAGAATAACCTAATTTTAACAAAAAAGAATTTACTTCTTTCCTGACAATTTGTTTTTCTTAATGTAGACCCAAAGTTTCTTTGTCATTTCACTTGGTGTTACATCGCCAGAACCGAATACGTCTTCAACTGTATCTGATCTACCTTTGAAACTAATACAGTATCCGCCGAATGCTTTCTTTTTTGGCTTTCCTTTAACTGCGTCTAATAATCCCATCGTTAACCCCTCCGGGTGCTTTTATAGACTTTTACGTCTTAGATTACAAGAGAAATATTCTAGTATATAAACACTTACCCTAAAACACTCAAATTTACCTCTAAAAATCGTTTTTTTGACAAAAATCAGACTTGTGGAAACTAAAATAAAAAATTTATTTTCAAATTAATTTACTCTTCTTTTAAAAATATTTTTTTGATTTTACATTTTTATCCCCTCAAGTAAAGTTAATTACTTAACTATTTTTTGAGAAATATTTTATTTTTTTATCAAATCATTATGCTGCAGCTATTTCTGTATCTGCTCCTGCGTTAGCCGAAACCGCTGCAGTAATCACCTCCAATCCAATTAATTCTATTTCTTCATCAACCATTACAACATCTCTAAATGACATTGCATCATTTGTTTCTTTTAAAGGTTAAGTGGGTTAATATGTAATAAAAAGAACACTTAATGCGAACAAAGTGTTATTTTGAGTTAATTGACGTAGTTTTAAGTAGTTTTAAATTATATTTAACAGCTATTTTGACTTAATTTAGTTTTATTAATTATTTTTTAAGAGGCTAATATTAATAAAGGAGTTTTGGTGTTATTCTATTTATGAAAGCAAGAAGTGTTGTATCTAAACAAAGAAGTCCTTTTTTTCATGGCAAACCTTCTATTCCTTTAATAGGCGGAAAGGGTGTTGAAAGTAAAGAAGCTATTAGAAGGGCCGTTGGTTCTAAATCACCTGTTGCTTTCCATAAACCAATTAAAAGAAAAATAATTAGCCGAGCTACTAAAATAGTTACTGGTGTTGGTTTAGGTGCTGCATTAATGGGATTAATCAGCGGATCTGTAGAAAAATCAAATGTTCGTAATATTGCTAATTTAAAATCAAGAGCTGAAATTGCTGAGAGTCACAGTGTAACAAATTACACTAACAGGTATCCAAAAGTTTCTCCTCAGGTTGCAAGCAAGGAAATGAAGGAAGTTGAAAAGTTGCTAAAACTTAATATGACTAATGAATCTGATGTAAAAATGGCAGATAATGTTTTTGAAATAGCAAGACAATCAGGAGTATCTCCAAGAGTTGCCCTAAGAACAATTGCAAGATCAAGCGGAAAAGCAAATTCTCTTGATGCAAAAGCAGCTATGCAAAGAGAAAGAGTAAGAGACCTTGAAGCAAAAGGCGAATTTGAACTTGCAAATGAAGTAAATATGGAGCTTCAGCAAACTGAAAAGATTCAGGAAATTTTGAGGGCTCAGGACAGATTGGATGCTCGTTCAAAAGACTTACTGAAGAAAAGAGCAAATTCTGTTGGTCCATTCAATATTAAGCAATAAAATTATTTCTGCAGTTTTTTTGATTAATTTTTTTTGCTTTCTTTTATGATGCAATTCTTTGCTTCATATTCGAGTCCATTTTCCTCGCAGAACTGAATTATTTTTGCATCAAAACTTCCTTCCTGAAACCAAAATAAACTCTTTCTTAAAAAATTCTTTTTTAATATTTCTAAAGTTATACTTGGAGGAACAACAAAAACAATTACATCAATAGTTTCTTTTATTAAATTTAAATCAGAATATACTTTTTGTCCTAATATTTGAGTTTCTTTTGGATTGATTGGAAAAATGTTTTTTGTTTTTTTTAAAAGTGCTTGTACTACTTTAAATCCATATTTTGTTGGATTATTTGAGGCACCCACTATTGCAAAACTTTTTTCTTTAAAATTCATAAAAAATTCTTTGTCTGTTCTAATTAAAACCCCTTTGAATGAATAATTTTGTATAATTAGTTGATAAAATGCAGAAAAATATTATTTTACTATTTGATTCTCTCCGAGATCCTCGCGATATGGCTCAAATGATTCACTTGGGGCTTGCTGCAGGAGTAAGTATTGAATTAACTGGTTCATCTTTACCTATAGCTCATCCTAAAGTAATTGGAATACTCGATTCATGGATTCCAGGTTTTAAGAAAAAACCAATTTTGGATCACGTTTCCTTCCACCCTGAATTTGGGAAAAGAATTGGTTCATTAAAAAAACAAGGGTATACAATAATTGGAACATCCTCTCACCCTGGAACTAAAAACTTATTTTCTTATGATATATCAAGCGGAAAACACGCAATAGTATTTGGAACAGAAACAACTGGATTAAATAAAGACAAACAAAATTTAATGGATGCAATGCTTGCAGTCCCAATGACTTCACCAACAAGTTTCTTTACTTTAGGGGCAGTTGCTCCTGTATTTTGCTTTGAAGCAATGCGACAAAAGAAACTAATCTAATTTTTTTAAAAACTTTGTCCTCTAAATCTTAATAAAGATTTTGATTTTAATTTAAATATAATTTGCAGAGGTGGCAGAGCGGTCAAATGCGTACGCTTGGAAAGCAGCCCTTTTCTTTGTAAAGAAAAGTGCTCCGATCCCAAAAGAAACTATTTGGGATTTGAAAAGCCAATAAGCGTATTCCTTCACAGGAGCCCGAGTTCAAATCCCGGCCTCTGCGTAAAACTTTTAGTTAAGTGCACAAAAAGTACTAGTTTTGTTTAAAAAGAACGCAAAAACAATTCCTATCAGGAGATTGTTTAATATGCAATTCAATAATGTAACTAATGTGGACTTTCATAATTATGATAGAGAAATTAGTAGACTACTTGATAGAATTAATGGAATAGTTCCAATATATAAAAAAGTGAATAAGCAATTAAGGAGAGCTGGTGATTATTCAGCTATTTCCCCAAAGAACAAAGAATTACTGTTGAGAGTGCATCAAGATTGTATTTTGAAAGGTAATAGTAAGGCGAGAATTATTGCAAAATTAAGTAGACTTTGTTGGAATTTTATTTTGTTTGGAAGCAAGGATGTTGATACAGCAACTAGAACTGATTTTCAAGAAGTTTTTAGTCAAATAATGCAAAATCCAAAACTTAACGAAACCACAAAAAAATTGAGAGTAGATGAACTAAAAAGATTAGATAGAGAGTATTTTGGTAACGGTGAATTTTACACTGAAAGAACTAAGTGGATGAAATTTGCAAAATCAAGTAAATCCAGATACTTGCCTGAAGAATTAATTAATGAAAAAGAGGCTGTTAAAATAATTGATTCGGCAGCTTCAATCCGAGACAAAGCATTTATTCACACTCTTTGGGCAACTGGTGCTCGTGTTGGAGAAATGGGTAACCTAAAAGTGAAACACTTTGATTATGTTGGAAAATGTAGTGAAGCTCATTTGACTTTGAATGGAAAAACAGGAATGCGAAAAGTTCTCATAATAGAACCTGTGTTAGATGTTTTATCCTGGCTCAAAGTCCACCCATTAAAAGATTCTCCAGATTTTAAAGAAGCTTTTCTCTTTTCCAAAATGAACGGAGAGCCCATGACTCACCCAGGTACTGAAAAAATAATTAGAACCGCAATGAAAAGAGCCGGCATAAACAAAAGATGCAATCCTCACTTATGGCGACACTCAAGAGCAACTCACTTATGTGCAAAAGGTTTAGGTGAAATGCAGATGAGACACTACTTTGGATGGGCAAAAGGAAGCGATATGCCTTCAATTTACATTCACTTAAGTCAAGTAGGACTAGATTCAGCCTTAAAAAAATCCTTGGGAATTGAAGATGAAAAAGAACAAGAAATTGTATGCAGAGTATGCGCACACACAAATACAGGAAATACAAAAAACTGTGCAAGATGTGGTAAGCCCTTATCAATAGAAGGATATATCCAACTTGACCAAGAAAAAAAATTAATTGAGCAAGATCGAAACATTTCACAAAAAGTATTCCAAGAAGCATTTAGACTAATAAATGATCAAAAATTTTCCCCAGAAGAAGCCCAAAAAGAAGCAATAAAATCAATAGCACAAGAGATGTTTCTAGGAGGATATCTAAAAAACACTATTTAGTAGTATGTTATACCAGCCCATATGTCTAGATAGTAGCATTATATAAAATTAATCTATTTATAAACAGTTGTATTTCATAAGATACATTTATAAATTGATTGGGAGCAAATATCCATATGTACAATGAAAATTCGATTTTGTTGAGAGAACTTCAAAAAGAAAATACTTGGTGGAGTGGAAAAGATGTCCCTTCTGAATTGTTAAAAGGATTCAAAAGAGCTGACTTTTTTGCATATTCAAGAACAATTCTTGAAGAAGAATACCCTCATATAATCATAGGCCCCAGAAGAGTTGGTAAATCAACTCTACTTTACCAATTAGTGGATTTTTTAATAAATAAAAAGGCAGTCCCTAGAAATAGAATAATTTTATTATCACTTGAACGACCATTTTTCAGCACAATAAAAAATCCAATAAAACAATCTCTTGACCTATTTGAAGAAAATATTCTCAAAGAACCCCTAAGTAATCTAAAAGAACCTGTATACATATTTTTAGATGAAGCAAGTAGGAATGAAGATTGGGCCCTTCAAGTAAAAGAATACTATGACAGGCGATATAAATTAAATTTTCTAATCACAGGATCATCAAGCCCTGCACTATTTGCAAAAAGTACAGAATCTTTAGTTGGTCGACATAAAAAAACAATTATGTTAACATTAAAATTTAGTGATATTGTAAAAATGACTGGTGATGATCAATTAAAGGATTTATTGTTTCAACACACAAAAGATAGTTTAAGAGCAAGTTTTATTGAAGCAATTCAAAAAGAAACACCTAATATCTTTTTTGATAAAATGAACGAATTTTACATAGCTACAGGAAGTGAAAATGAAACCAAATTGCAACTTATATTAAATCAATATTTACTAAAGGGAGGATACCCTGAATTTTTTGAAAAAGAAAAAACCTGGAGTGAAACGTCAAAAATAATGCGAGAAGCATATTTTGAAGCAATAATTAGTTATGACATGGTCAGAATATTTAAATCTAGAAATCCTGAAAAAATAAAACAATTATACACATTTTTGTCAGTATATACAAGCCAACAAGTAAATTTAACAAATATTTCAAGTGATTTAGGCATAACTCGCGCAGTATTAAGTGAGTACTTATCTCAACTAAAACAAACTTATCTAATTAATATAATAAGACCTTATAAAAAAAATAAAATTAAGATAACTAATGACTTGAAAAAAATATATGTAGGGGATGTAGGCTTACGTAACGCTGTTTTAGGACTAAATGAAAACGAAGTAAATGAACCAGACTTACAAGGAAGGCTAGCTGAAACAATTGCTCAAGACCACTCTTTAAGATTAAAATTTTGTTTAGAACCAAACACGGAAAATGAAAATTTTTTCTGGAAATCAGAAAGAGAAATAGATATAATAATGGAAATAGAAAAGAAACTTATTCCAATTGAATCTAAATATGCTGAAAATATAAAATCAGAAGATGTATCTGAATTAAAAAATGTGATAAAAGAACTTAAAAGTCCATTTGGAATACTCTTAACAAAAAACTCTTTTAAAATAGATAAAGAAAATAAAATGATAAGTGTCCCATTATGGCTATACTTACTTATGTGTTAGGTTCTGGTTTTGTAGAAATCCTTTATAAAGGAATAAATAGGAGGTTGCCCTCCTATCT
>JAVHOV010000012.1:0-19698 GCA_036170245.1 archaeon
ATAGGAGGGCAACCTCCTATTTATTCCTTTATAAAGGATTTCTACAGAGCCTAAAGAGATTAAAAAATTGGCCATTGGCAGAGTTTATATACTAGTTTTTTCTATTTTATTGTCATGTTTGGCAAAGATTCAAGTGGGAAAGCATCCTTAACAATTCTATTTGGGGTATTTGGAATGGTTGCTCCATTTGTTGCAATTTATATTGCAACTTTTATGGGAAAGAGTGATATTGCTTTGTTTAATAGTTCAATGTTAATGTTTTTGTCAGTTCTTTTAATGGTTTTTTTGATAATAAATTCATTCCACAATTTTTTGGAAAATAACAAAAAGACTTTTTTGCTTGGGGTAATTTTCTTATTGATGGCAATGATATCCTTTATCTTGAATTTGTCTTTTTTTATGAGCCTTTAGGTTGAAAAAATAAAAATTGCCTTTAGATTTAAATTTAATTCATTTTTGAGGAACGTTTTTAAACAAGTTGCAGGTCAATTACTATAATTTTTGCCGTTTAGGTAAGGTGGGTTTAGATGGATCACATAGTCAGAGGAGCAATTGCTCGTGCACAAGCCGAAATGAAAAAAGCAAGCATGCCACAAAAACCAGCAATGGGTGCAATAAAACCAATTGCGGTTAAGGAAACTGCTAAAGAGAAAAAAGAAAAAGGAAAGAAAAAAGGTAGAAGTCCTACTCATTCAGATAATGATTTACTTGAAATGCTTGAACATAATAAAGCAAAGATTTTGGTTATAGGGTGCGGAGGAGGCGGATGCAATACTATTGAGCGAATGGCTGAAGTTGGTATTGAAGGCGCTGTAACTTTGGCACTAAACACTGATGCACAAGACTTACTTACAACAAAATCTGATAAGAAAATTTTGATTGGAAAGAAATTAACTAGAGGCCTTGGAGCAGGTTCTGACCCTAGTGTTGGAGAAAACGCTGCAAGAGAAAGTCTTGAAGAAATAACTGAAGTTTTGAAAGGCTCAGACTTAGTATTCATTACATGCGGACTTGGGGGAGGAACAGGAACAGGTTCAGCTCCAGTAGCAGCAGAAATTGCAAAATCATGCAAAGCTCTAACTCTCGCAGTAGTAACATTACCTTTCACAGTTGAAGGAAAGAAGAGAATGGAGAATGCTTTGTTTGGTCTTGAAAAATTGCAAGAATTCACTGATACCATAATTGTAATACCAAATGATAAGATTTTGGAAATTGCACCTGACTTACCAATCAGTGCAGCATTCAAAGTTGCTGATGAAGTATTGACAAACGCAGTTAAAGGAATAACTGAAATGGTAACTAAACCTGGTCTGATTAACCTTGACTTTGCAGATTTAAGAACAATATTATCAAGAGGCGGAGCAGCAATGATTGGTCTAGGAGAATCAAGCAGAGGAGAAAGCGGAGAAGCAAGAGCTCTTGAAGCAATTGAAAACGCTTTAACATCACCTTTATTAGATGTTGATATCTCTGGAGCAAATAGAGCTTTGGTTAACGTTTGCGGTGGAACTGACATGACTCTAAGAGAAGCAGAGTTAATTGTAGAAACAGTTTCAACAAAAATCCACTCATCAAGCCACGTAATTTGGGGTGCAATGGTAGATCAGAATTTACCAAAGAACCACATTGAAGCGATGGTAGTAATTGCAGGTGGAAGATTCCCATACCTTGAAGGCGGAAAGAGTGCAAAGAAAGCTGGAGAAGAAATAGATTTAGGAATTGAATTCACCTGATTAAAGGGTTGAATTCTTTTTTTAATTAAAACGAGGGCTTTTAATAATTGCCCTCCAAGTATTTTTTATTGGTGAATCAAAATGAATCCTGTTGAAATGATAACAAACTTTATAGCAGATGCAAAAAGAATATTTACTGTATCAAAGAAGCCAACTATGGAAGAATACAAAAGAATGGCCATGGTAGTTGCTTTAGGAATTGTAGTAATTGGAGTAATAGGGTACATAATTTACTTAATCTTTGCCCTAACAGGAATTGGGTTCTAAATAAAACTCAATTTCTTTTTCTATTTTTTTTAAAATCAAAACGCTTATTAATCACTTAATTCTTATTATTGTCATGGCAATTAAAGCTAAACCAAAAAAGACTTCGGCTAAAAACAAAAAACCAGTTCTTGCAAAATCAGTTAATACAGTTCATTACATTGATACTAAAAAACAAGGATTTTTAGAGAAAAATCTTTTGCCTTACTCATTTCCCTTGATAGTTGTGGGAATAGTATTTTTGCTTTTACTCATATTAGACTTAGCTTTGCTTATCCAAGATTCTCCTGATTTTTATATTATAAGATTCTTGTATGTTTTGCTTTTACTTGGTTTCTTTTTGTGGAGTTTATTGATTTGTGCAATATTTGGTACTTTGACAAATTTTATAATTTTAAATGGGTTAATGCCTTTATTGAATTGTAGTTTGCAGAAACTTGATCTAAAGAATTATTTTAAAATGCCTTTATTAGTGTTTTTATTTTTATTATTATCTTTAGTTCTAAGTGCAGGAGTATTATTGCTTAATCCTTTTTTTGGATTAATTAACACAATTAATATTTCTTACTTAGTTATATTTGCTCTATTTTTAGGAAGCATTATAATGGTAAAAAGAACTTTAGTTCCTGCTTGCAAATCAAACTTTGCAGGATATTTAGTTTCACTCATTTTTGTTTTGATAAACTATATTCAATTCCTTGTAATATTTTCTACACTTTTTTTGGTTTTGCTTTTTACAGTTGCTTTTGTAGTTATAGGATTTGCTTAAGTCAAAAGATTTTGGCTTATGAGCAGGTTTTTAAATCTTTCAAATGCTTGTTTCTTTGTTATTCCTACTTAGCTGGGCGAATACTCCTAAGGTTAAGTAAGAAATATTTTTGTTTAAGGTGATTAAAGAATGATATTCCCAATTAGAACAACAGTAGGACAAGAGCAGTTAGTTGTTGATATTTTAAGCTCAAAAATTGCAAAAGAAGAATTGAATATTTACTCAATCGCAGTAGTACCAGGACTTAAAGGTTACATATTGCTTGAAGCTGATAATGAAATTACAGTTAGAAGAGGAATAACTGATACACCTCACATTAAGGGAAGCGGAATTGTTAAAGGGGCAGTTAATATTGAAGAACTTTCAAACTTACTAGAATCAAAGCCACTAATGAAGACTTTGGCAGAAGGAATGCAAGTTGAAATAATTTCAGGCCCATTCAAGGGAGAAAAAGCTAAGATTACAAGAGTAAACCAAGCTAAAGAAGAAGTAACAGTTGAATTGTTAGAAGTAGCTGTGAAAATCCCAGTTACAATCAAAGCTGAGAACATAAAAGTTTCTGCATAAATTTAATGGTTACGCAAAAGTAAAAAAATTTTGGTGATGCAAATCCAAAGTTTTTTGCTTTGTTTAGTGAAAAAAGGAAAAGCTTCAAAAGGAAAAAATAAAGGTGAATGAAATGGGTGAACTAAAAGTAATGATTGATGCAGGACACGCTTCTGCTGGAGCACCTCTAGGACCAGCTTTAGGGCCAACTGGAGTAAATATTGGAGAAGTTGTTGCAAAGATAAATGAAAAGACAGCAGCTTTATCAGGGATGAAAGTTCCTGTAACAATAAAGATTAACAAAGACAAATCTTTTGATATTGAAGTTGGATTACCTCCAATAAGTGCTTTGATCAAAAAAGAATCAAAAGCAGTTAAAGGTGCAGCAAATCCTAAAACTGATGTAATGGGTAACTTGACAATAGCTCAAGTTGTTTCTATTGCAAAAACAAAATACGATAAACTTAACGCAACTTCAATGAAGAACTGTGCAAAAGTAGTTATTGGTTCATGCGATTCAATGGGAGTAACTATTGAAGGTATGTCTGCAAGAGATGCTCAAAAAGCAATCAAAGCAGGAAAATGGGACGCAGAATTAAAAGATTGAATCTAAAGTTATTTTTGATTAATTGATTTGAAAAAATCAATTAATCAATTTCCATTTTTTTATTATTCAGCGTTTGTTATTTACTTTAATTTATTTTTTCAAAGATAATCGTATGCAGTGTAAAATACAACTTTTCCTTTGTAGATTCCAGCAGGGATAAAATGGTGTATTTGGGGTGTGTTTAAGTTTTCATTTGTTGCTGATATTTTTGTAAATATACCATATATTTGGCTTAATGCTTTTTGGCAACCTATAATTTCTTCTTTTGTCTTTGGGGCCCATTGGTTTATTTTTTCAAGAAGCAAATAATTTTTGGTTATTCCAAATAATTTAGGGGTTCTTAAAATATAACTTACTTTTTCTCTCATCTTGTTTTTTCTAAAAAATTCATGGTGCAATTTAATGAACTGCCTGATTTCATTATCTTTTATACTTTTTTTAGAATGCCCTTGATAGTAGCTTCCTTCAGTATCTTTTACTGCAAATTCAACTCCATTAAATTTAAACACTCTTACAGATTCACTTGATTTTTTATTAGGCATCATTTTAGTAAATTTGTGAAATGATTCTGGATCAGAAAAATTATTTTTAATAAACTCAAGTGCTTCTTGTGCAACTTTTGGAGTAGGAAGATTTCTTCTAAAAGCAGGCTGTTTGAAGATTCTTAATGTTCGAACTTTTCTTCTCCTCAAACTAAGTGGCTTCATAACTATTGAATGATTTAGTAAGTATTTAACATTTTTCAGAGCTAATTTTGGCAAGCTTGCCATCAACCTTTATAAACCTTTCACAATCATTTTTCTTATATAACAAAAAGCCTAAAACTATTTAGGCCGTTGTTCAATTGATTTTGGACAGTACCACTTCGGTGGAAGGTGTTGAAAGATGAGAAAAGATACAGCTTTAGCAGCATTAAAAAAACTGCACGAAATCGCTCCTAAGAGAAACTTCTCTCAGAGTGTTGAACTAATGATTAATTTTACTGGGCTTGATATGAAGAAGCCAACTAACCAAGTTAACTTAAAAATTTCTTTACCTCACCCAACTGGAAAGGGTAGTGGAAAAGTTGCAGTTTTTGCTAAAACTGATGTAATGGCTGATTCTTTGAAAGGGAAAGTTGATAAAATAATAATGGATAAAGAAATTGAAGGCCTTGTAAAAGACAAAGTAAAAATGGCTGAATTGTTTTCTTTTGATGCATTATTTGCTGAAGGACCATCAATGCTTACTGTTGCTAAATACTTAGGACAGCAATTAGCTCCTAAAGGAAAAATGCCAAAGCCAATTGTAAGTGCTGCTCTATTTGAAGAAGCATTGGCTAAAGCAAGAACTCAAATTACAGTTTCAAATAAGAAAGGAAAGTTCATGCCTGTTGTTCACGCATTAATTGGTAAAGAAGGAATGAAGGACGAGGACATGGTTGAAAATATGATAACTGTTTATGATGCAGTTATGGCTGCACTTCCTCAGAAGAAGCAGAACATAAAGAATGAATATGTTAAACTTACAATGAGCCCAGCAATTAAGGTTGGTGATGCTGAATGACGTCTCACACAAAGAAATGGAAAGCAAATAAAAGAATAGAAATTGCAAAGTTAGCTAAAGATTATCCAGTTATAGCAATAGCTACTCTTAATCAATTACCTGCAAGTATTACTTCAGTTTTGAAAAAGAAATTGAAAGGAAAAGCAGAAGTTAGAGTTGCAAAGACTAGAGTAATAAGAAAAGCATTTATTGAATCTGGTATTGACACTAAAAAGATTGATGCAATAGTTGCAGAAAGTGTTTTAGTAATATTTTCAAAAATAAATCCTTTTGAATTGTTCTCTTTTGTTAAGAAAAACAAAGGTAGTGCAGCAGCAAAAGAAAATGATGTAGCTGACAATGATATTTTAGTTCAAGCAGGAGACACAGGTCTTCCTCCTGGACCAGTTTTGTCAACACTTAAAGCAGCTGGCCTTGAAGTTAAAGTTGCAGGTCCTACAATTGCAATTTCAAAAGATAAAGTTGTTGCAAAGAAAGGAGAAGCAATTAAGAAAGAAGTTGCTGATGTTTTAGGAAAATTAAATATCAAACCAATGAAGATTGGAATGAAAATAATGGGTGTACTTGATAGAACTGAAAATGTATTCTATCCTGCAAGTTCCCTTGATATAGATGAAGAAGAATTGTTCGAGAAATTCGTTCTAGCTCACAACCAAGCTGTAAACTTGTCTGTGAATGCAGAAATATATAACGAAGTTTCAACAGAATTGATAGTTGTTAAGGCACAAAGAGAAGCTAGTGGAGTACAAAAAGCAGTTGATGCTTCTACTCCCAGCGAATCTGGAGCTACACAATAATTACATTGAGAGGTGAAAGTATGCAATACGTATACGCAGCTATGTTGCTTCATTCAGGAAAGCAAGAAGTAAATGAGGCAAACGTTGAGTCTGTATTAAAGGCAACTAAGGTTGATTTTGATACAACTAAAGTAAAAGCAATGGTAGCTTCATTGAAAAATATAAACATAGACGATGCTATAGCAAAAGCAGCAATTGCAGCGGTGGCAGCACCAGCAGCAGGCGCAGCAGCTCCAGCAGCGGAAGAAAAGAAAGAAGAAAAGAAAACAGAAGAAGAAGCAGCGGCTGGTCTTGGCGCACTATTCGGATAGATATCCTGAAAAGTATGCACCTTTCACCAAGTGTTGCTTAAATTGTTAGTTTTAGTTGTGGGTAAAACCACAATTAAAATTCAACAATAACTATTTCTAATAAGCATTTTTTTACTAGAATTTAGTACAGTTGTCTAAATTTTTTGACGAAAAATTTGTTTGAGTTAACTAATTCTGGCTAAGTATTTATATAAGTTAAGCACGTTCTATAATTGGAAATTAATTCATACAAGTTGTGAGTTAGTTTCAATAGAGAGAGTTGTTACCCAATTTAAGATTGGGTACAGTTAAGGGGAAGCAGTGATGAGGGAATGTGCTCACCAACATGTGGCGTACCAAGAAAAATGGTTATAATTCTCTTCATTTTCCCCTTGTAGGGGGGTAGTATTTTTAATTTCTAATTTTTCTGATTTTATAATAATTAATGCTTTTATTTTGTGATTTTTCATTTATTTTTCAAAAATTTTTTAATAGTAGATGGGTTTTAATACTAAAACTTCTTTTATTTTGGCATGGGAAAACAATTTTTTTCTAAGAATATTTTTCATTTTAGTTTCTTTTTAATTGCATTAATTTTACTAATTTGTCCTACTTATGCAATTCTTCAAAATGGTTCAATAAATATTTTTGCAGTAACTGAAGACAATAAGGGAATGGCTGCAGAACTTTATATGTACACAATTTTAGGAACAGGAAAATCAGCTTTTATTACTTCAAATTCTTTGGTCGGAAAAGATACTCAAACAACAGGAAACATTGCACTTGCAATTGCTCAAAAAGAAACAGGAGTAAGTTTAGGGGACAAAGATATTATTTTTGATATAAGAGCAAATGCTTCTGAGGTTGATGGTCCTTCAGCAGGGGCAGCAATGACTCTTCTTTCTTATTCAATGTTTTCAGAAAAACCTCTTCAAGCAAAAATAGGTTTGACAGGCACAATTAATTCAGATGGTACAATTGGAATGGTTGGTGGAGTTGGTCCAAAATCAGTTGCTGCAAGCAAAGCAGGAATAAAATTATTTATGATTCCAAATGGAGAAGCAGTTGCTGATATTCAAGATGGAAAAGACATTCAGACAGTAAACTTGCTGGAATATGGTCCGCAAAAATTGGGAATGAAAGTAGTTGAAGTTGCAAATATAAAACAAGCAATTGAATATGCTTATTCAAATATTGAAGATATTGTAGTTGATTCAAATTCTTCAACTCAAGTATTTATTCCAAATTCAATTAGTTACGAGCCTGTTCTAATTCCAATGGTAAGTATTTCAAAGAGTTATATTGATGATGCAAAAATAGTTGTTGATGAATCAAAAAAAGCACTTGATGAAAGCGGGTTAAGCGAAAAAATACTGGCTGACTTTTACCAGAAGTACAGCGAAGCTAAGAAGAATGTGGAACTTGCAAAGAGATTTTTAGATCAAAATTATTTGTATTCTTCAGCAAATTATGCATTTAATGCAAGGGTTCTTGCAGGAACCATTAAAGAGATTGCCCAAAATCCTTCAATGCTTACAAGTGATGCAGTAATACTTTCAAAAGTATCTGTACTGAAAAAGGAGCTTGAAACCCAAAAAGCCAAGTCAAATTATATTCCTCTTAATGAATTTGAATGGATTATTGGTGCACAGCAAAGATTAGCTTATGCAGAAAATGCTTTAAATGAAATAACTTCTACAGTAATAATTCCTGATGATACTCCCCTTACTGATGCACAGAAAGAATTAGTTCAACAAAATTTGCAATATGGAAAAGTTTATGATTATGTTTCTGCTCAAGCATGGATTAGTGTTTCAAATGATTTTATAGATCAAGCTAGTAAAGATTCAGAAAAAGCAGTTGTTTTTTACACTCCTGAATTTAGGGAATTAGTCAACAAGAAGGTTTCTGAAACTAAGCAATTGCTAAAAGATTCAAACTCTTCTAATTCAATTTATGAAGATGCTACAAGGAGATACCAATCAGCATTAATTTCAATGGACAATAATTTTCTGTTGGCTGCTTTGTATGATGCTTATTTTTCTGAATCCTTTGTAATGGCTGAAACAAATAGACAATTTATTTCAGAAGACAAATTGTTTAATTTAATTCAAGCTGATGTCAATGCCGGTTCAAAATCCGACTCTGTTTGGGCAAACTTGTTCTTTGATTATGCAAAGTTCTATTATGAGAATGCTTTGTTTAACAAAAAACTTCAACGAGCTGAAGAGTATACTCAAAGTTTAGAAACAAGTTATGATTTATTGTTTTTAAGCAAGAATCTTTCAAACGTAAAAGAAATAGTTTCAGAATATGTTAGTTTTACTACTTTTGATACTTACAAAGAAGAGGAGCCTGTAGTTGAAGTAAAGTATACAAGAGTAGTTGACTCTTCGCAGGTTCTTTTGATTGGAATTCTTTTACTTGCAATTTTGCTTTTGGTAATAATTTTGATAATAGGAATTGCTTCTAGAGCAACAAGGCAAAGTTTAACTTACTCTTCAAGAAAAGATAAATTAAAATTAGTTTTAGGCAATCTTGACAAAGCTTTATCAAGCAAGAAAGTTTCGGATGCAGAATATTTCTTTATGAAGAAAAGATATGAGGACGAACTTTCAAAGAACAGCGATTTAAATGAAGCCCGAAACAGAAGTGGAGTAAAATTATCTATTGAGGACTTAAGGGCAAAAGAAAGGGCTTTGGAATCAGCTTTGGTTGATCTTAAGCGACATTTCAAAGAAGGATTGATAATTCCTGAGGATTATGAACACAACAACAGGCAGCTTGTAAGCGAACTTGATGACATAAAGCTTGACATAAAACAAATACAAACAGATCTTCATGAGCAAAGAAGAGAAAAATCAACTTTCTCAAAAATAATTTCGAAATTCAAAAAGAATAAAGATGAATTGAAAGGAACTGAAGAACTTGTTGAAGAAGAAGCGAAAGACGAACAGAAAGAAAAAGTAAAAAGGAAAAAGATTCTAAGAAGATTTGCTTATGCCAAAAACAAGAAGAAAGAAGATTCTAAAGAAGTTAAATCATCTAAATTAGGGTTTGATTAAATTAAGAAAATTAAGAATTTTTTGAATGATTAGTTTTACTGCTGTTTGGTTTCATTATCAAAAGCTTCTTCTTCATTTTCATTCACTTTTGATTTGTAACTCTCGCTCTCTTTAAGCTCTTCATCTTTAGTGTTCTTTAATTTTAATCCAATTACAGAACTGTCATCCTTTCCTCTTGCGACCCCAATTATTTGATCTGCTTTCTTAGTGATAACATCATTATGTGTAATTGCAATGAACTGGCTCTTTTCAGCAATCTTTTCAATTAAGTTACTCATCTTTAATGAGTTTTCCTTATCAAGCGCTGCATCAGCTTCATCAAATGCATAGAATGGTGCTGGATGATATAATTGAATTGCAAACATAAATGCTAGTGCGGTTAGAGTTTTTTCTCCGCCACTCATTGAATCAATGTTTAACAGTTTTCCTGCTTTGTGCTTTGCATCAATTATTAATCCTGATTCAAGAGGCTTATCTGGGCTTGCAAAACTCAAATTACCCTCTCCGTGGAAAAACTTAAAGAAAATTTCCTTAAAGTTCTTGTTAACTTCATTAAAGCAATCCATGAATACGCCAGTTCTCTTAACTTCGATTTTATCAATCATATCAAGCACTGCAAGTCTTTCCTCAGTCAGCTTATTTGCTTTATTTTGTATATCATCAACTTCTTTCTTTAGTTCATTAAAATTATCAACCGCTTTAAGGTTAATCGCACCTATTTCATTTAGCTTCTTTTCTATAAAAATTATTTTTTCCTTACATTCTTCAAGACTCTTTGAAGTATAAGGTGCGATTCCATCAAACTCTTTCTTTTCTTCATTCAAATCGTTTTGTCTAACGCCAATTTTACCTTTTTCCATATTGAATTCATTTATTCTAAATTCAATCTTCTTTACTTTCCCAGAATCGTTCCAAACTTCCTTCTCAAATTTGTCAATCTTCTTATCTTGATATTCTTTTTCATCAGCAAGAATTGCATTTTTCTTCTTTGCCTCGATTAATTCCTTCTCTTTTGCAACAACAATTGCTTTCATTTCTTCAATATTCTTCTCTTTTTCATTAATTTCCTTATTAAACTCTTTAATTTCTTCCTGCAGGGCGTTATTCTCAAAAGCGGCGTCATCTTCTCTGGCTGAAATGCTTTCAAGTCTTGATTTTATTTCATTCAGAGTTGATTCAGTAGAGTTCTTATTATGTAGAAGTATGTCGCTAGTTTTACTTGTGCTTGAATATTCTTCAAATATATTTTGCTTTCTTAATTCGTGCAAAATATTTTTTGCATCATTAAGTTCATTAGTAAGGGTATTTACTTTTGCTTGGGCTGTTTCTCTTTTCTTAAGTTCAGCTTCTATTCCCTTTGCATCCAAATCATTCTTTAATTCGTTTTTTCTTTTATTTAGTTCCTCAATTCTTGTCAAAATGTTTCTTTCCTGAAGTATTTCAGCACTGATTTTTGAGATTAATACAATTCTTTCCTTTTCTTCAACTACTTTCTTTTTTATTTCTTCAATTAGGCCCAAATGTTCTGCCTCTTTTTTAGCAAACTCTTTCATTAAAGATTCTTTTTGGGCAATTAAACTCAATTTTTTATCTTCTTTTAATTGAGAATCACAAGTAGGGCACTGGGAAGAAGCTTTCTTTAATTCACTAACTCCTTTTTCTTCGTGTAATCTTCTACTCAAAAAAGAGCTTTTTTCTTCAAACAATTGTGAAAGTTTCTTCTCAAGAGCGTTTAATTCTTTTTCAGGATTCTTGTCCAAGTGCAAGTTAAGTACTTTCTTTTTTTCTTCAATTTTTTGCATTTCACTGGTTAAGTTCTGTTCTTCACCCAAAAGTTCAGATAATTTCTTCTCATTAAACACTTTTTGTTTTTCCCAGTTTCTTGCAAATACTTCTAAATCAAACGATTCTTTCCTCAATCTTTCAAGCTCTTTTTCAATTTCTTCAACTTTAATTTCTCTCTTTTGAAGTTCAACATTCTTGTCTCTGACAATTGTTTCAAGCTGTGCTTTCTTTTTTACTATTTCACTTATTTCACTCTCAATTCTCTTTTTTTCACTTTCAAATTTAATAAGTTTTTCTTCCAATTCTTTCTTTTCAGTTATTGTCTGTTTTATTGCCTTATTATTTGATTCAATCTTTTCATTATTTTTTGAAATTTGTTTTTTGCTTAAATCAATCTTTTCTTGTTCTAAGGAAAGTTTTGCTTTCTTTTCTTCAAACTCTCTTCCGATTGTAGTGTAGGTGTGTTCAGAAGCTTTAATCATTTGATTAGCAAGTTCCTCTGATTTAGCTTTTGATTCCAAAAGTTCTTTTCTGTTTTGAATAATTCTTTCGTCAAGCGTATTCTTTTCAGTATTCATTTTGGTAAGTTCATTGTCAAGATCCAAAACCTTCTTTTCCAATGTATAAAGTTCTTTTTCAAGAATAGTTGCTTTAGTTCTCTTTCTTTCTTCTTCAAGCTCCTTAAACTCTTTAGCTGCTTTCATTTCATCTTCAAGATCAACTAAAAATTCGTTTCTTTCGTTAAGAATGATTGTTGCTTCCTTTATTCTTGAATCAACTTTATCAAGTTCTTTAATTGCCTCTTCTTTTTTAGCATCAAATTCGCTAAGGCCTGCAATAGAATCAATTATTTCTCTTCGCTGGACTGAAGACATTTCTATAATCCTTGTTATATCTCCTTGGGTAACAATATTGTGCCCTTCAACATCAATCCCAAGTTCAACTAAAAGGGAACTTATCTCATTTAAAGTAGTTCTTTTTCCATCTAACCTATAAACACTTTTTCCTTGCTTGTCAATCATTCTGCTTATTTCGTACTGTTTATCATTATCCTTAAGAAGTAAATCAACTTTAGCATAATTTTCTTTAGCATTGTTATTGACTAAATCAGTCAGTTTTCCTGCTCTAAGTGTTTTTAGTGAAGTTATCCCTAAAACAAAAAGGAGTGCATCAAGAGTATTACTTTTTCCAGAACCATTTGATCCAACAATTGCAGAAAAACCATTGCTGATAGGTATCTCCGCCTTTTTGAAAGATTTGAAATTCTTTAAAGAAAGCTTTACTAGCCTAGTCATTTGTATTCACTGTTTAGAGTAAAAATAATTTGTGATTGCGACAATAAAGTATAGACTAGTAAATATTTCGCCGATTGCAAGAATGATTAACTCTAAAACATTGCCTGCTATAAGTGATGAAATATATGCAATCAAGTTTCCTGCTAAAAGTGAAACTATTGCAACCAAAATTAAATACAAAGTAGCTTTCCAAAATCTCTTTTCAGTAAATTTCCATGATTTAGCAAATGCTTCTTTTACTTCATTTTCGCTTAATGCAGGAATAACAAATACTGTTTTTACAATTATTACAAATAAAATAATCATGAAAAGTATAAATAAGATTAATCCGATTAAATCGCTAATTCCTGTTATTACTCCAATTATTGTTAAAATAAGTAATGCAAATAAAAAAGCTCCCCAAAATACAATTGTAACTCCGATTGCTTTTCTAATTTCCATCATTGATTCATTAATTGCAGGAATTAATTTAGTTCCTTGTGCAATTTTTGCAGTGCTAATAAATGCAATTACTCCTAAAGCAGTCATCAAGAAAGCCATTAATATTGCAGACAAAATTTCAACAGGGTATTGTGTCAGAAAAACACTCATAATAGTTTCGCTTGGAAATAAATCTGGGTAAAGAGTAATGTCAATCAGAGGGGCCTGTAAAATAAGACTCATTGCTTGAGTTACAGCCAAAGAAATTAGCATCATTCCTAAAAGAGGAATCCAAACTTTTAGCTTAAAGATTAATTGTAAAAAACTAGTAACTAAATTTGAAACTATCATTTTTCCAGACTCCCCAAAACTTGAAATATTAAGTAAATGATATTTAAATTACTTTGTGTTGGAATAAAAAATTGATTAATGGTTGAATTATTAATTAAAAATTACTGCAAAAAAATATTTTTTAAAACCTGATTTTTACAAATTTTAACCCCTCTACCAACCTTTTAAAACCTTCTCCTTTACTTTTTCTTTATTACTGGTGAGTTTATGAAAGTACCAAAAGACAAGAAGCTTTATTGTAAAAAATGCAAAAAGCACACTAAGCACAAATTGAAAGAGTGGAAAGCTGCTGCAAAGAGAACAATGGCTGCAGGAAACAGAAGACACGAGAGAAACACTGCTCATGGATATATGGGTAAATACAAATTTGTTGTTTTTGTTAAGAAACAAAATAAAGTGCCAACATTCATCGCTGAATGTGTTGATTGTAAGCAAAAAATACCTTATTCTTTAGGAAAGAGAATGAAGAAAGTAACTCAACAGTGATTGGGTTATTTTCATTTTATTTTTTTTCTTTTTTTATATTTTTTTAATTCTTTGCCTGATTTTAAAATGCCTTAGTTTATTTTAAAAAAAGTTCATTTCCTTTGAATGATGAAGTTTATTATACTCCTTTGCTTTTATTTATTTTATGACACTGAACAATTCAATTCTTCTTTTGATAAAACAGCATCCTGGAATTGATTACAATGATTTGTACGCAAAAATTGCTTCGCGTTACAAGAATCCTGCTTCAGCAAAATCTGCATTAATGCGCGGGCTAAAGGATATGAGTTCGTTTGGTTTGATTAAAAGGGAAGGAACAAAACTCTTGATTACTGATAAGGGTTTATCTTCAATGAGTATTGAAATGAAGGACAAATTGGTTTTGAAGCTAAATTTGGAAATGAAAAAGCCTCTTGATAATTTGGATAATATAGTGAAGTTCTTGGTAATTTTGTCTCAAAGAGGGGGACAGGAT
This sequence comes from archaeon, assembly GCA_036170245.1. GTDB lineage: Archaea > Iainarchaeota > Iainarchaeia > Iainarchaeales > JAAZKV01 > JAAZKV01. The sequence continues at coordinate 14,429 of JAVHOV010000012.1, forward strand.
AAGGATTTATTGAACAACGCAAAGGAAAATGCTTCGTTTACCATAAATGATATTATTGAACTTAGAAAAGATCTAAGAGCTAGAAGAAAATACTTAAAAAAAATGGGTGAGCTTTTAGAACAACAGATTGAAAAACTAAAGGAACTTGATTTCAATGATTCTTCAATTCTGACTTTTGATGAAAGTTTTACGGAAAAAATAATTGATTATTGTGGAGGTAGAAAAATTTCTGCCGAGATTAAAGATGAAACCTTGCTATCAAAAATACCAATTCATTGGATAAAGCAAGGGATTACTTCAGTTGAGGGGGAAAATATTCCTTTAGTTATTCAGCTTCTATTAGGTTCTCCTTCTACAAAAGCAGTTCTTTATTTGCCTAGCATTAAAATTAGTATAATGGCAGGAAAGGCAACTATTTTTGGTCCGCATAAAGTAGTTCAGGAAATAATTTTTCAAAATCAGTTAAATGATCTTCTATTGGAACCGAGTTTGGAAAAATAGTGTTTCATTCCAAAAGTGATTTTACTGGTCTTCCATTAATTGCATCAATTTGAACTATTCTTTCTTCGCCAGTTTTCTTCTTTAATACTCCTTCCCAAACAGGTAGGAATAAGTGGGTAATTTCCTTAACTGCAACATTTCCCCATAACTTCTTAAGTAATTCAGGAATTTCTTTTTCGCTCATGATTGGCTGTATTAGTATTGCTGAATCAACTTCAGTAATTGGTCTCTTTCCAATACTTGGCAGAATTTCGTGTAGTGGTGTGGGAGGAAGTTCCATTTCAATTTTTCCTGGAGCAAAGATTTCATTCTTTCTATCATCAATAAACTTTGCAATCAATCCTTTTTTTGCCAAGGTTTCAAGTACTCTTTTAGCATTTCCTTCTTCCATTCTCATAAGTGCAGCAGTTTCTTTAGCAGTTCTCTTTTTTTCAGCAATCAATTTTAGAACAGTTGTTTCAGCTTCGCTTAAATCAAGGAAAATTGGGAGACCCTTACTTTCTTTTAGAGTTCCGCGGTCATCATGAATAAATTCTCCTGTTAAAGAATCAATGAATGCTTCTCCTTCATGGAAAGCATCTTTGTGACTGAAGTACTTGTATCTAACTTTGTATATTTGTGCATGTTTCAAAGTAAGTCTGTCCAAAATTTCGTTATCAAGGAAGAGGAATTTCTTTTCAGCCATTCCCAGTAATAATTTTCTTGCCTGCGGTTCTTCTATTACTTGTTTTAGTGCAGTAAGTTCAACTCTTTCCTCAATTTCATTCAAATCGTTTTCAAATTCAAGAACATCTTTTGGCAGTTTCTTTTGTCCTTTTGGATTTGCCACTGCTTCTTTTTCAACTTCTGGATTCTGATCAGCTTCAAGCTCCATTTCTTTTTCTTTCTCTGCTTTAGCTTCTTCCTCAATTTCTTCAAGAACTTCTTTTGTAAAAACTTTTCCTTCTTTTTCAACAATACCATTTTTGTTTAACATATCCATTACTGTTGCAAGTTGAATTGATTTCTTGTAAGTGTTGTTTAATGTATCAATAGTTTCCTGCACACTTTCTGTTCTAATACTTGGATCTTTCTCAAGTTGTCTCTTTACAATATTGACTGCCAGGTTCTCAACTTTGTCAGTATCCATTTCCTGTTTTACTTCAACAGTTTCTGCATCTCTTCCTTCGTGCTGACTCATTCTTGGTCGAATGTTCATTACAAATGCTCTTGAAGTTGTCTCGCTTCTATCTCCAGTTAATGCAGTTCCAACTGGAAGAGTTTTAATGAAGTTAGACTTTCTATAAGCTCCGGGAACAATTGTTGGAGTTCTTTTGTAAATCGCTTTAATATCATCATCAAAAACTAACTTATGTGCCATGATTACATCAAGTTGACTTAAAACTCTTGAATCAATTGCACTTGGCTGCTGGGTAGCAAATACTAACGAGCACCCTGGTCTTCTTCCTTGTTTTACATACTCAACTAAAGCACTACTTGCAGGAGTTTTAGCATTTCCTCCAGGAATTAGTGTATGTGCTTCATCAATGAATAACCATGTGGGAGGAATGTTTAATTCAACAAGCTCCGTAATATCGGCTTCTGTTTCAAATTGTCCAGCAGCTTCTCTTCTTGTACCAAGTTTTCTTGCTGCAAGTATTCTTCTAGCAAATATTCCTACAACTAGTGCACTGACAGAATCGTCCAAGAAACTTGTATCAAGAATAGTCATTTGTCCTGCTCTTGAGAGTAGTCCTAAAGAAGTTCCTTTGTCATCAAAAATTCCCCAATTCTTTGCAGCATCAAATCTACTTACAAGCGCTCTGATTGAATCTGCCTTGTATCCTTTTTCCTTATCATTTAATTCAGCATCATCTTCAAAGCATTTTACTAAATCATTTAGTGAGAAAGTGTTTTGTTTTCCTCTAATTTCTCTTGTTCCATCAATGCTAGTGTAACCTGATTTAACTTTTGCAATTCCTTTCTCCATTAATAATCCTGTTGGGGAAAATCTGTCAATTCCAAAAGTCAAGCACCAATCTTCAGCAGTTAGTAAAGATGGTTGAATTGAGAACACTGCATCATAAGTGCTTTTAGGAACAGAATCTTTCATTCCAACTGGAATGAAAACTTTAATGTTGTCAAGGCCTCGAGGCATCATGTCCCATTTTGCCAAAAGTTCAAGTTCTTTAGCTTCTTTATTTGGGTGCTTCATTGACCAAAATACCCCAATTGGATCAACTACCACAATTCCAACGTTTTTGTTTTTAATTGCAAGTTCTTCAGCAACAACACCTAAAACATATGATTTACCGCTCCCTCTTGCACCGCAGACAAACACAACGTGGGGATTTAATCCATCAAGATAAACATCAGTTCCTTCTTTGTCTTTCTCTTTAACTCTTCCAACATAAAGCCCGCCTTCTTCACCGTATTGTGCCAAAACACTTTTCTTTCTTCCAATATATGCGTGTCCAGTTTTTGCTGTTAAAAATTCCAAAGATGGTTTTATTTTTCCATCACTACTTGTTTCTTCATTCTCTTCATCTTGCGGCAATTGTGCTCTTGGCATTTTTCTTTTGTCATCATTTTCCTCTTCACTTTCATCATTATTTTTTTCTTTAATCTCTACTCCTTCTTCCCTTGTTCCTTCTTCGCGCAGCATTGCATCAGCCATTTCATCATGAGTTTCTTCTCCATGAGGAACATTTTCATTTAATCTAACTTTGTTTAATTTTACTTCTTGCTTTGCACTCATCATTGCTTTATTTTTTATTACACTTTTGATAATTGTTCTTTCAATTGGCAAAGGTTTACTTTCCTCTTCTTCCTCATCAATAATAACCTTCAAATCTAATTTTCCGCCGTAACCTTTTCCTTCTTTCTTCAAATTCTTTTTAGCTGGGTCTTCTGCTCCTTTAATTGATTTTTCAAGCCCGTCTTCTACAATACTTTCAAAATTATTTTTAGTATTAGTTTTCTTTTTTCCGCCCGCATCCATATTTTCAAAAGCTTCATCTTTTGATTCAAAATCAGCTGCTGCATTTGGGTCTACAAATAGTTGAGGTTCAGTTACCTTGTCCTCTTCATCTTCTTCAAGTTCTTCATCAGCATCCTCATCTTCCTCATTTTCTTTTTTTTCAGTGTGAGGTTTTTTTGCATCTTTCTCTGCTAATTTTTCTTTAAGTCGCTTTAGTGCCTCTTTCTTTTCAGTATCTTCTCCAAAAACATCCTCAAAAGGATCCTTTTCATCAGCTTGCTCTTCAGGCATATTAATCACAAAACTTAGTAAATACTACAATCAGAAGGTTTTTGTCTTTAAATACTTTTTCGTAAGACCCATTTTGGTTAATTAAATTAGGGGGTTAATTAAAACTCAGTGAGTTTATTAATTTGTCAAAGTCTTCAAGAACTGCTTTATTTTCTCCATCTGAATTTGGAGTTGCAATGGATATTGTCCACAAAATATTTTTATCTACTGTTAAAATAAATGTTGTGCTTCCAGGTCCTATGAAAGCCTCATCAGAAATAACCTTGTAATATTTCGACCCGTTAATCTCAAAAAATTGTCCTTGGTTGATATCTTTTATTGATCCATTATTTACATAATACTCTAAATCATAGTATCTCTTTGATTCATCCCAGCCAAATAACTTTAATTCGTAATCATCCAAAGGCATTATTCTACCTGATATTGAAGGAGTTGGTAGTTGGGTATTGTTGTTAAATCTGACAGTATATATGCTTGAAGCATCATTAGTTGAAATATTTGCTTTTCCTAAATAATCAGGATAAATAAATTTCAAATCAGGATTCTTATTTTCAAAAGTGAGATATTTTGTCTCTTGCTGAGTACACCCTATTAAAGTGACTAAGAAAAGCAAAGCTATTAGTCCAAAAATAAATTTTTTCATTTTTTCATAATTGTTAAGTAATTGAACTATAAAAACCTTTATTTTTCCAACAATTCGTGTTTTTTGTCCGAGTATTGTGAAAAATTGGTTTTTGAAAATAAGTATTTAAACTAAATGCTCTTTCATGTAAGCAGTGTTGGGAGTTACACTTTGTAAAATGCAAACATTTTGCGGGTGCACGAAATAGCTTTAATGCTGTTTGGTGGAGGGGGCAAATCATACCGCTTGCGGATCCCTGGTTTGCTTCTCTTATTCTTATAATCTAATTTTGGTGATTGATTTGGCTATTGAATTAGAACGGACTTTCCTTGCAAAAGAAATTCCTAAAGGACTAAAAGCTTGTAAATCAAAAGAAATCAAGGATATTTACATTCCAAAATCCATTGAAAAACATGCTCAAATAAGAATTCGAAAAAACGGGGACAAATATGAGATTACTAAAAAATCCCCAATAATTGAGGGAGATCACTCGCAAATGCTTGAACAAACTATTGTTCTTACCAAAGATGAGTTTTTAGAGTTAGAAAAAGAGATTTCTGGAAGAAAAGTATCAAAAATGAGGTACTATTACCCAGTAAATGGGAGAATGGCAGAAGTGGATGTATTTAGTGAAGCACTAAGTGGACTTGTTTTAGTTGATTTTGAATTTGGAACAAATAAAGAAAAAGAATCCTTCAAGATGCCTTCTTTTTGCTTGGCTGAAGTGACTCAAGAAGATTTCATTGCTGGCGGAATACTTTGCGGAAAAGAGTACGCTGATTTAGAAAAAGATTTATCAAAATTTAATTACAAAAAATTGTTTTTGAAATAATAATTTACTTGGCTTTAGCAAAACCATTTAATATTGTTCTAACTCTTCTTTTATTGATGGCTAGA